>JASKJZ010000113.1 GCA_030154385.1 Clostridiales bacterium | reverse complement strand
ATCTTAAAACGGAAGCTCTTCCATACTTTGACTGGATTATTTCTCAATTTTATACCCCACTCCCCAAACCGTTTTGATAATTTGTGCATTCCTAGAGTCTAATTCAATTTTTTCTCGCAATCTCCGAATATGTACCATGACCGTATTATTTGCTTCATACATTTTTTCATTCCATACATTTTCGAATATTTCCTCTGTGCTATATACTTTTCCAGGGTTACTTGCAAGCAGGTATAAAATATCAAATTCAATTGGGGTTAGCTTCACTTCTTTTTCATAGGCAATAACACGATGGTTTTCCTTGTTTATACTGATGTTTTCCAAACGAACCTCTCGAAGAGAGCCTTGGTTTGTCGAATTTGGATTAAAGGTTGTATAACGACGAAGCTGTGACTTCACTCTTGCTGTAAGCTCCAATGGATTAAAGGGCTTTATCACATAATCATCTGCTCCTGCGCCAAGTCCCACAATTTTATCAAGATCACTTGACTTCGCACTTAACATAATAATAGGCATCGTATGGTTTTGGCGAATCATTTTACACAATGAAATTCCATCAATCCCAGGCATCATAATATCCAAAATCGCCAAATCCACTTCTTCCTCGGATAAAATCTTGAGTCCCTCCTTGGCGTCATATGCTTTGAAGACCTGATATCCATCTCCTATCAAATGAATTTCTACCAAGTCCGCAATTTCTTTATCGTCATCAACCACCAGTATTCTTCTCTCTTCCATACTGTCCTCCTGTTTCTTTCCTCTTATGGTAATCGTAGCATAGTTTTTCTTTGTTGTCCTTACAGAAATCTTACTTTTTCTTGAAATCACTTACATGGAAAAAGAGGCCGCATGCACCGCATCTTCGCACGACAGTCTCTTCCTCTTCCAAACTTTGATATACGGATTGCTCCGCACTTCGCACTCTCACAAAATTGCTCCGAGCAGATACATACTCAAATAACTGATAAATAAAAGTGCGCAGAGTACTCCTCCTAGCACCGGGAAACGGTAATGTATCTCTTTTTGTCGAAGAGACAATATAGATAGAATCACGCCAACTCCCGTCAAAAGAAACGCTATCGTTCCAAACAGGCCTATCCATATACTTGCATTCCCCTTGGAACGATAGGAAAGATATGCCGTTATTAAAAGAATCAATACGCCTGTAATTGCAAATACAAAGGACAGAATGCCTTTGATTGGATGGACACGATCCGAAAATTTTACTTGCCTTCCCTTTTTCTTTCGAATGGCTCGATATCTTTTTTTTGCATTTTTTTCGTACATAATGCTCATCCTCGCCTCTCTCTCTTTCCCAGTAAATAACAAAACTTAAAAAATAGATAACCTAGTATTGCACCAATCGTATTTAATAGCATATCATCTACATCAAAGCATCCAACTTTTAAAATAAGCTGAATTAACTCAATTAAGAAGGTTAGCTCAAAACCGATCAATCCTATGTTAATCAATTTTCTATTTCTCGGACTTATCGCAGGTAAAATAAAACCAAACGGCATAAATGCAATCACATTCATTACCACATTGAGGTAAAAATACTCTTTCATTCCATTATGATAACACCAAAATCCACGCTTGATTTCTTTGAATAAAACCAGATTATATTCATATGCACCACTTGTTCGATTCAATTGTTCGCTAAAAAACAAAAAATATGCCATCGCAGCAAGATATAGGATGAAAATCACCCATAATATGCGCCGAATCCAACTTCTTATTTTTTTGCTTTTTTTCATATCGTCTCCATTCTATACCACACCAGACACTTCTCGTACATTATATACAAAAAAAAGGATTTCATCAATCACTTTTACGCAACGGCATAAAAATGATCAAATGAAACCCTTTCTGATTTTTATTGACGTAATTCGATTTCGAGCGTTTTTAGACCATTTATTATTTTTTCCATCACCGCTTGAATCTCTTTCTCCTCCAAGGTGCGATCCTCTGCACGAAAATCAATGGTATAGGCTACTGATTTATGACCTTCCTTAATCTGCGCTCCTTCATAGATATCGAAAAGCTTGTAGCTTTCTAAGAGCTTCCCCCCACGTTGACGAATAATTTCTTCTACCTGTCCAACCATGATGTCCTTTTTCATAACCATAGAAATATCCCTCGTAACAGCTGGAAATTTTCCAATTTGTTTGTATTTCTTGACTGTATTCGCCACTTCCATCATAGCTTTAATATCTAACACAGCCACATAAACCTTTGTTCCGATATTATAGTTTTCGCAAACCTCTGGATGTATCTCGCCCAGATAACCAATCGCTCTTTCTTCATATATAATAGCTGCTTGTCGGCCTGGATGAAGGAAGGATTTTTCAGCCTTTGGATTGTAGGTAACCAGATTCTCCAGTCCGCATCGCTCCATCACCGATTCCACAACTCCCTTCATATCAAAGAAATCACCTTCTCCGTACATACCAAGCGTTAACTGGGTACGTTCATCTGGGAGCTCCGTAAGAGGAAGTGCCTTGGGAAGATAAATATTTGCTATTTCATAAAGCTTAACTTCTTTGTTTCTTCTATTATAATTGGTTGCAAGCGACGTTAGCATTCCATTTAATGGCAGAGTTCGCATAATGCTATAGTCTTCTCCCAGTGGATTTGAAATCACAATTGTATTACGAAGCGTGTCATTTGAAGCTATCTTAAGCTTATCAAAAACCTTAGGACTCTCAAAAGAATAAGTCATAGCCTCGGTAAAACCATTGCTTTCTGCTACCATTCGAATGTTCTTCTCCATCCGCAGTTTATCGGAAAGTTTCCCATGTGTTGCTTCTGTCTTTGGCAGCGTCATTGGAATATTATCATACCCAAAAAAGCGAGCCACTTCTTCTGCTACATCAGCAAGGCATTCTACATCCTGTCTCCAGGTAGGGACGATTAATTCTTTTTTCTCTTCATCCACCCCTAAATCGATGCTTTTCAAATATGATACCATTTCACTTTCTTCAATTGCAGTTCCAAGTAATGCATTGATACGTTCAACATCATATGAAACATGCTTTTCCTTGCGAGGTGTCGGATACACATCCACACATCCGCCCACTACTTCGCCTGCGCCAAGCTCTTCCACAAGCTGACATGCCCGATTGATGGCTTCCATGGCAGTGTTAGGATCCAATCCTTTTTCAAATTTTGCCTGCGCATCCGTACGCATCCCAAGTTTTTTTCCTGATAGGCGGATATTCGTTCCATCAAAGCACGCTGCCTCAAAGAGCATCGTCGATACATTGTCGGTAATCTTTGAATTTTCACCACCCATGATTCCTGCGATACCAACTGGCTTTTCTCCATCGCAAATCATAAGCATGCTCGGATCAAGCTTACGCTCTACACCATCAAGTGTTGTAAATGTTTCACCTTCTTTTGCTCGTCTGACTGTTATTTCTCCACCCGCAATTGTATCCATGTCATAGGCATGCATCGGCTGTCCGTACTCTTCCATTACATAGTTGGTAATGTCAACGATATTGTTGATCGGACGGATACCACAAGCAGCCAGTCTTCGTTTCATCCATTCAGGAGAAGGTCCGATCTTTATATTTTTTACCACTCTTGCTACATAGCGAGAACATAAATCCGAATCCTCTATCGCAACCTTTATAAAGTCCGCAGCATTTTCGTTATTTCCTGTCTCCTTTATCACAGGCGGATGAAAGGGTTTCCGAAAGGTTGCTGCTGCCTCTCTTGCAATTCCGATGATAGAAAAGCAATCCACACGGTTTGAAGTAATCTCATATTCAAATACTACATCCTCTAACCCTAAAAGCTTTGGAACACTCGTTCCAATCGCAGCCTCCTTATAATCCGGATTGTCACTCAAAATATAGATACCATCTTCACATGCATCTGGATACATATCCTTTGTGCTTCCAAGTTCTGCGATCGAGCACATCATACCAAAGGATTCCACACCTCTTAATTTACCTTTTTTAATCTTTATTCCATCTGGATGTGGCTCGTTGTCATGCGCACTTGCTGCGACACGTCCGCCGTCTAGCACAACCGGAACCTTATCGCCAACGGAAACATTTGGCGCCCCTGTTACGATTTGTACTATTTCGCCCGCTTCTGAAACTTGCACCTGGCAAACAATCAGTTTATCGGCATCGGGGTGGCGCTCAATTTCCAAAATTTTTCCCACTACGATTTTTTCCAAATTTTTATCCAAACGAACAAAGCCTTCTACCTTCGTTCCTGAAAGGGTCATAGCGTCGGTATATTCCACGGCCGTACAATTAAGGTCTGGCACATACGCTTTGATCCATGATAACGGTGTATTCATACAATACTTCCTTTCTATTAAAATTGTTTTAAGAATCGGACATCATTCTCATAGAGAAGACGCATATCATCAATTTCATATTTTAATAACGCAACGCGCTCTAATCCTACTCCAAACGCAAATCCTACATATTCTTCCGGATTGATTCCACTCATCTCAAGAACATGTGGGTGCACCATTCCGCATCCAAGAATTTCAATCCAGCCAGAGCCTTTGCAAAAACGGCATCCACTACCGCCGCATTTAAAGCAGGACACATCCATTTCGGCGCTTGGCTCAGTAAAAGGGAAGTGGTGCGGACGAAACTTCACCTTCGTCTCTTCTCCAAACAATTCCTTTGCAAACTGTGCTAATGTACCCTTTAAGTCGGAAAATGTAACGTTTTTGTCGATAACAAGTCCTTCTACCTGATGAAAGGAAGGAGAATGTGTTGCGTCCACCTCGTCTGAGCGGAACACGCGTCCTGGTGCAATCATACGGATTGGAAGCTTTCCTTTTTCCATCTCATGTACCTGAACCGAAGAGGTCTGTGTACGGAGCACGATGTTTGGGTTGACATAAAACGTATCTTGCTCATCTTTTGCTGGATGGTTAGCCGGAATATTCAATGCCTCGAAATTATAGTAATCATACTCCACCTCTGGCCCCTCAATTACTTCGTAACCCATTCCCACAAAAATGCTCTCCATTTCTTCTAATGCTATGGTATTGGGATGATGCTTCCCCATCTCCTTTTTCTTAGCAGGGAGCGTTACATCAATGGTTTCCATTTTAATTTGTTCTTCTCTTACTTTTTTTAAGAACATCGCCTTTTTTTCTTCTAAAATAGACTCTAGCTGTTCTCTTGCTTCATTTACCATCTGCCCAACCTTCGGGCGCTCTTCTGGGGCAACATCCTTCATTGACTTTAATACGGAGGTCAATTCTCCTTTTTTACCAAGAAACGCAACACGTATGTCGTTTAATTTTTCCATGCCGTCAGATTCATTGATCTGGGCAATTGCTTGGTCTACAATGCCTTTTAATTTTTCCTGCATCGTACTGCTCCTTTCTATTTTGTTTCGAATAAGAAAAAAAGAAGTCCGTCCCCTAGATTCCTCTAAGGGACGGACTTAAATCCGCGGTACCACCCTGCTTTTTGTTCGATACGACCACTGTCTTATCTGGCAACAAACACTTTTCATGTATAACGTCCATGTTTACGGCAAAACCTACTAATCTTCAGCCCCGCTGCTCCGGTGTGAAATTGGGATATCATCTTAACTTAAGAAGCCTTTCAGCCGGTGAGCCTCTCTCTCTGCAAGGGTATGATAACCTTTTGCACCATCTGCGCATTTATTCCTATTCCATCTGTTATGTGTTTTATTCTATCACAGATACAGCGTGTGTCAACCACAAATTTTACTATCCTTTTACGGCACCAACTGTCATGCCCTCAATAATATAATTTTGAAAAATTAGAAATACAATGAAAATCGGTATAATGCCAAACATGGAACCTGCAATTAAGACATCATAATTGTTTCCATATGGAGTAAGTAACGTATTCAGTCCGATTGGAAGTGTGAACTTGGAGGCACTGCGAAATACCAACATCGGCCAGAGCATATTATTCCACGAGCCCATTGCACATAAAATCGCCATCGCACCAAATGCTGGCTTCGTGATTGGGAGCATAATTTTTAAACAAATCCCATACTCTGTTGCACCATCAATCCGACCCGCATCCAAAAGTGCCTTCGGAACCGTTGTCAGATACTGCCGAAAGAAAAAAATCGTGGCAGCAGCGCAAATCCCTGGCAAGATTACACCTGCTGTTGTATCAATCAGCCGAAAGGTAATCATTTCTTTGTATAGCGGAAGCATCAAAATTTCAAACGGAACCATCATTGTTGCTATCACTAGGAAAAACAACAAATTCTTCAGTCTAAAATCATACATACTCAGACCATACGCTACGAAAAAACAGATAAGAAGGGTTAAAATAACCTGTATTATCGTAATCACCATACTGTTTTTGAACCAGTTAAAATATTTGATTGAATCTGCATTTCCACTAAATAGATACGTATAGTTATTCAAATTCATTGTTGTTAAGTCAAGATTAATGCTTAGTCCCTTTCGGATCAATTCCGTGCCCGGACGAAAGGAGGCAAATAATCCGGCAACTACTGGAAATACGATTACAAATCCGAGTAATGCAAACCACAAGGTAGCAAACACAGATTCCACTTTTCTCTTTAATGACATACTCTCTTCTGCCCTTACTATCATCCTACTCATTTTAGTTCTCCTCCTTTTTAAAGGTTCCATTCAAGATAAGCTGAATGACATTAATTACAAGCGCAATAAAAAGAAGAACCAATCCTACACTAGACGCATAACCAAGCTGATTTTTTTCAATTCCCCTGCGATAGAGATATCCAACAATAGTAAGCCCAATATTATTAGGAGATGCATTGCCCGCCCATAACATAAAGGATTCCAAAAACATAGAAAGACCAGCATAAATACTGATTGTCAATACGTAAATCGTAGTCGGTCGTAATAACGGAATCGTAATGAATCGAAATTTTTGAGCACCCGATGCTCCATCAATTTCAGCCGCCTCATACAAATTTGCATCAATTGATTTAAGTCCAGAAAGAAAATAAAGCATGTTGACTCCCGTCCATCTCCAGCAGCAAAGAACCAAGAGTGCCGCAAGGCCTGTCGTCTTCATTTTAAGCCATTTTTGCGTAGCAAAGCCCAGCATTTGCATAACCACGTTCATTTGACCAGTTGGATATTCTGAAAACATTAATCGAAACAAGGTACCGGATATCACGACTGATGTTAGTGCCGGCAGATATAAAATAGCCTTCCATAGTCCTTTCGCCTTCACCAAACGACTATCCATCAACACTGCAAAAATCATAGGAAAGGGTATCAGCAAAACCAATGTAAGCAGCATATATTCAAAGCTATTTAGTACCGCTGTGTGAAACACCTTATCCGCTAATAACTTGGAATAATTTTTTAATCCCACCCATTGTGTCCCCGTTGGCCGAATATCTTGAAAACTCATGGTAATTGTTGTAATCAATGGATAGATCCAAAAAAAGATAAAGCTAAAAATAAAGGGGAGTGCAAATACATACGGAGCCGCTTTTTGCGAATAAAAAAACTTTTTTATCTTCATTTTGTTTTCCTTCCTCATAGAAAGGCAGGAAGCCTTAACTTATCCAGGCAGACTTCCTGCTTCCATCAATTTATTGTTCGAGCGCAATAACCGATTGCGAATCCGCTAATGCATCGTCGACAGGTGTACCATTTTCTAAAATATTATTCAGCGTTCAATGTCATTTAGTTAGCATATATAGTCAAAATGGTTAGATTTCAAATAATGGGGTCTAACCATTATTTGATTTATTTCAAAATAGTAGTTGACAGAC
>JASKJZ010000112.1 GCA_030154385.1 Clostridiales bacterium | reverse complement strand
TTTTCACACGGTCATACTTCCTTGCACCATAATTGTAACCGATAATTGGCTGCGCTCCCGATGCAATTCCTACGACAATCGCTATCATAATTTGATTCACCTTCATGGTAATGCCCATAGCTGTGATTGGTATCTCTGCTCCATATTTTGAGAGACTGCCATATTTTTTCAACATATTATTTGTAACTGCCATTACCGCAACAATTGCAAACTGTGTGATAAAGCTAGATATACCAAATGCTAAAATGGAACGTACCACCCTATGCTCCAGCATGAAATCTTTTTTTTGCAATGAAATTGTTTGAAATTTTCTCAAATACATTACGGATACAAAAAAAGATGCCAGCTGCCCGATTACCGTTGCGAAAGCTGCTCCAAAAACCCCCCAATGTAGTACAAAGATAAAGATTGGGTCAAGTATGATGTTCAAAATGCATCCAATCATCATGGAGAACATTGCATATTTGGGGTTACCGTCCGCTCGTATGATGGAATTAAAGGAGGTGCTAATCATCGTAAAGGGAAGTCCTACTACAATCATTCTTCCATATTCCATGGCATACGGATAGATGACATCCGTGCATCCAAATGCATATATCATTGGTTTTAAAAAGATCCATGTGACTACGAGTAAAAATACCCCAGCAATCACGGATAATAAAAGTGCGATTCCGACTCCTCTCTTTGCTTCCTTCTCTTTCCCCTCTCCTAGCTTTAAACTAAGCCATGCAGCACCGCCATCCCCAATCATTAAAGAAAATGCCAGTGCAATAATCGTGATTGGAAATACTACATTTGTCGCACCATTTCCAAGATATCCAACACCTCTTCCAATAAAAATCTGATCTACAATATTGTAAAGCGAATTGATCAATAAGGCAATTACACAAGGAATTGCAAATCGCAAAATCAGTGTCTCGATTCGACCGGTACCTAGTTCATTTACGGTGACATTGGTGTCATTGGTCCCATTTTTTTGTTTCATTTTGTTTCTCCTTTTCAATAAAATAGCGATAATTGCAAGGGAGAAAACTCCTCTCACAACGTATCGCTGTTTCATTGTAGCAGAGATTTTATGTTGTCATAAGCAAAAATTATATTTTCGTGATTTTTACCGATATATAAGCCCCTATACTTTGTGCATATTTCACAGGCAACTAGCTGGTTTTATTCCTCATACACCACGAAGGTACCTTTCCCAATTTTTTTTGCATTATACATCGCAAGATCTGCGTTCTTATATAACCGATCAAAGGTGGTTTCCTCGTTTCCCTTATAAACAATGCCAAGGCTTGCCGAAATATTACACTTTGGAGTTTTTCCACCAATCTCTTCTCTCATACGCACCAGAATCGAATTGACTCCCCATAACAGCTTTTCATGGTCGTTGCAATTTGGTAGAAAGATAATAAATTCGTCACCCCCAATACGACTCGCTATTGCATCTTTCCCAAATACCTCCCGAAGCAGATTGGCCGTATCAATTAAAATCTCATCACCCTTCCCATGCCCATAGGTATCATTAACCAGCTTAAAATTATCAATATCAAGTAGGATCAGCACCGAAGGCTCCTTTTTTAATAAAGCCTTCTCAATCTTAATCTGTGCAGCTCCTCGGTTATAAAGCTTTGTCAAAGCATCCAGGTCTCTTTGCTCCTTCAGCATTTTTTTTGAGAGCAAGGTGTCTAGCTTGTTGCGCGTTGAATAAAAACATACATAATATCCAATCAGCAGGTAAATCATCGAATTAATGGCATCTTGTTTGGCCACGTCCGCTGGTTTAAACTGAAAGGCAAAGCTAACAAATACGAGATACATCACGGTGCTAATCATGCAGATTCGTATTGGCCAATCAATAATAAACATCGGCAAAACAGTAAAAAATACGCAAATCGCAATGGCCAGCTGATCTTCCATATGAACCGTGCCAATTATAATGCCAAACAGATAAACTTCAATAATGGATATATATAATAGGGGAAGAATCGTTTTCTTTTCTGGTATGATATAATAGTGATTGATCAGCAGGGCGGCTAGTAAAAGTATCGTATTACAAAAATAGAAAAGACGGAGCTCGGTAAGCATCGGAATAAAAAATGACAAAGCAAACAATAGCCCTGTCATATTCCCACCTGCAAAGGCAATCACTTGAAAGGTCTCTTGGTTTATTGCATTAATTTCCTTATGATGCTGCACAAAAACATCTCTTCCGATTTTCCTCTTTCGTTTCATCCCATCGACACTTTCCTATTATTCGATAATATGGATTTCTAAGGCAACGTCACCGTAGCTATTTGTTACCATATTATACCATAGGATCTCCTGAAAAAGAAGCAGGGATCGTGAAATCAATGCTCTTTAGATATACAGCAACTGCCTTCCACTCTTCATTCGTTACAAGCGATAACCGATAGTTTTCAAGCTGTACCTCAACTTTTGTGTCAGAATAGATTTCGTCTACTCGATAAGTGTACTCCTTAGGGATGGAAATCTCATAAACTTCGCCTTCTTTTTGCTCAAAAATATGAAATAGAGCATAGGCATCTTCTTTCCCAGTGCGTAAAATCCCTTGCCACCCTTTTGGATGACGATAGCTTTTGATTTCGTTGCCAAACCAATCGGTAAAACCATCCCTTATCATGGGAGCAATTTTCTTATAAAAGGCCATTCCCGCATCAATTTGCTGCCACTGCTCCTCCGATAATTCCACCACATCACCCGATAAGCACATCCTGCCTAAAAAAGTATTCGCAATCGAATAGGTAACCCGTTTCTTGGTATCCTCTTTTCGTATGACCGCCCATATTTGACTTTGTCTTGGAAGAATAACTCTGTGAAGATTTGCTGCTATAATAGGGATTTCTGGACATTCATGTGCATCCGAAAAGGATGCCATGCTACACGCGCTCATCATCAGAGGTTCTAGACGGTGACCGCCCGATGCACAGTTTTCTAGTACGATCTCTGGTATTTCTTCTTTTATCTTTTGAATAAATCGATAAGAAGCTTCCATATTTTGACGAAGTCCTTCTCCAAGCGACTCTGCTCCATCACATCCGATTCCGATTGTGTCATTGTAATCCATTTTCATATAGGAAAACTCATATTTCTTTAGAAGGCCAATCACTTTCTTAGAAAGATATTCCTCTACCCAAGGATCTTTCATGTCCCAAAAACGACGCATAGAGGTAGTAAGCGTGGTTCCATCTCTCTTTAACAGGTGTGATTCCATTTTATAGGCCTTTGCAGCCATTCCCACATTTTCAATTTCAAACCAAATGCCTGGCTTCATCCCAGCGTTTTTGATTTCCTCCACCGTTTTTTCAAGTCCATCGGGAAATAACTCTTTCGAGACCTCATAATCCCCCATTGAGATGTCCCAGGGAATGCCCTCCTCCTTATACCAGCCACAGTCAATCACAAAATATGCAAAGTTCTTATCCTTTATTGCTTCTATAATTTTCTTGATATTTTCATGAGAAGGATTTCCCCATGTCGTACAATATTCATTAAACACAATTGGCAGATCCTGTTCGATAAGAGGCGCGTTTGCTAGATCGTATTCTACCAAGCTGGTCAAGCGCTGTGAGATAATATCTACACTCTTTCCTTTGCAAACCGATACAATGGCCTTTGGCGTGCGAAAACTCTGCTGGGGCAAAACTTCCTTCATCCAATGCCCAAATTCACGGTCGGCAAGTCCTCCTGAAATAGCCACTCCGTCGTCTTTTCGATATATTTCCATTTGCCAGGAGGCATTGTGCGCAATCTGTGCCCCCCAAAACACTTCATTTTTACGATCTTCCAATACAAGATAAGGAAAATAACGATTGACAGGCATCGATCCTGCCTGTCCAAAGCGCTCACATCGTACTCCATGATTTGCCCAGGAAGGCTCTAGCTGTAAATCTTCAAACGACATGGTTTCTAATCTTCCTTCCATGCTCCATACACTTCGTATACGATGAATATAAAGCGTCTCCGCTGCGTCCTCTTTGGTAAATGGTGTTAGCCCTCCCATCGAAAAGCTGGATAACAGTTCTAACTTCACACGTTTAGTACTATCATTATAGAATTGACTGTAGATTTCAACTGCCTTTGCATTCGGATGCCACTCTAGCATATGATTCATTCGATATCCTCTATCATCCTGCAGGATTGTGCAAATAGTCTTTTTATCATTTTCGAACCACACCTTCTGCTCTTTAAAACGAAATTGGTTCACCGACTCACTCTGCCGTAAAGTCATTCCCCCTGAATATGCCCCATTATAAACATCCCCTGCTAATTTTACTTGAATCAAGGAGTCAATGCCTTGCCTTTTTTGATTCCACAAAAGCGCCTTCATATTCTCTGGTATTAAATAAAACGATATCTTTCCCGACTCCTCCTCCAAGTCATAGCAAGCCAGCATATCCCCTAATTGATACTCTTGTAACCGTTTCACTGCCATTTTATACTCCTCCTTTATTCCATTTATTATTCTATCGCTACTATAGCAAATTAAGCTCTTTTTGGCAACTTATACGGTCTTTTTTGCAACTTGTGCAGCTACACTTGATGAATCGTATCGCACTTGCTATACTTTGGCTAGAACGATAAGGAGGGGAATGCCTTTGAAACTCGTAATTCAGACCAAGGACGACATAGAAGAAACCGAATTTTAGCTGGAAGAAAGTCTTACAGCTACCGAGTTTTTCCGCGCAAGCAAATCGGTCATCCTAAATTTGCGTCAAATCACTTCACTTAAATCGGATATTGATGGTAAAATACGCGTCACATTATCCAACGAAGAAAAGCTCATCGTATCCAGGCAATATGCGAAAAATCTAAAAAAACGATTGGGGGTCAGCTAACATGGAAGAAAAGAAAACCATTTTTGACTATTTGGAGGAGGTCATAATCTTGTATGGTGTTACCATTCTGCTTCTGATTGGAATTACCTATCTCTTTGGAGATGATGCGAAATCCATCTCCCATATGTTTCAACTAGGGAACGAAGGGTTAGCACTCTCTACCATGCTTCAATTTTTACTTCTGTCGATTATAATGACCACGCTTCGTCACATCATTTTCTCCTATCACTTAATAAAAAAAGGAACTACCATGGCTCGGATCTTTCTTTTTCTCGTCCTAGTAATCCTAGTTATTGGTCTTTTTGCAAATGTCTTTTCTTGGTTTCCGACAAACACCTGGCGTCCCTGGGTCGGTTTTTTTATTAGCTTCTTTCTATGTACTTTTATAGGAACTTTTCTTATGTATATCAAAACAAATTTGGAAAACAAACAAATGAAAGTGGGATTAGACGCCCTAAAGCAAGAGCTGGAACTAGAACATGCAAGCAATCGGAAGGAGAAAAAATGAAGCCTTGTATCGAAATAAAAAATGTAAGTAAAACCTATGATAAGAAAACCGTACTCAAAAGTCTTTCCCTTACAGTAGAAGAAGGAGAAATCCTTGGATTTTTAGGTCCCTCTGGTGCTGGGAAAACTACCCTAATCAAAATATTAACCGGGCAGACCCTTCCAACCAAAGGAGAGGCGTATGTCTTTCAAAAAGAAGTGCGCGCGTTAACGCGTGAATGCTATGAAAAAATCGGGATGCTCTTAGATGACAGTGGGCTTTACGAGCGTCTTACCTGCTTTGACAACCTTCTTTTATTTGCCCAAATTTATGGGATACCAAAAAAGAGGATAGTGGAAGTACTAGAAGAAGTGGATCTCTTAGACGCCAAGAAGCGCCCTGTTCACCAGCTATCAAAAGGAATGAAGCAACGCCTTATATTCGCAAGAGCATTGCTTCATAAACCAAAGCTTCTTTTTCTTGATGAGCCTACCAGCGGGCTTGATCCTGTAACAACGGCAAGGATGCATGCTTTGATTGATAATCAAAAGGCGGCTGGCACGACAATCTTTTTAACCACACATAATATGCAAGAGGCATATAAATTATGCGACCATGTTGCGCTTTTGCATCAAGGGAAGCTGGTTGAATACGGTGAGCCCTCGATGCTTTGCAAAAAGTACAATACAAAGCCTGAAATCAGTCTCCTCTTAAAATCAGGGGAAACACTGATATTTCCACATGATTTTGAACAGCTTGCTCCTATGTTCGATTATTTCAAGCACAATCAAGTAGAGAGCATACATTCTCTCGAGCCAAACCTAGAAACTATATTTCTATCATTAACAGGAAAGGAGCTTTCTTAAATGATACGTTGTCGAAAAATTTATGCCATTTTTCTGAAGCAAGCAAAGGATACATTGAAAAACAAGGCCATTCTTATCCAATTTATCTTATTTCCTGTATTAGCCATCATCATGGATCACTCGATTACACTTCCCAATATGCCAAAGCATTACTTTGTATTCGTCTTTGCCTCCATGTATGTTGGGATGGCTCCACTGGTCAGTGCCTCCTCTATTATTTCAGAGGAAAAGCAAGGCAATACTCTGCGTGTTCTTATGATGTCAAATATACGAGCATGTGAATATCTAATAGGAGAAGGGCTCTTGATACTTTTCGCCTGTACACTTGGAACGTTCGTGTTTGCCGCAGAAGCTGGCTATACCGGTAGTAAGCTGGTAGAATTTATTGCCCTGATGCTCCTTGGCATCCTAATCTCTATCTTTCTGGGGTTTGGAATCGGAGCTTGGTGCAGCAATCAGATTACAGCGACCTCTCTCACCGTTCCGTTCATGATGCTGCTCTCCTTTGTTCCTATGATCGCAACCTTCAATGCTACCGTAGAAAAATACGCTTTCTTTCTCTATACCCAGCAAATTAGCGCTTCCATCAATCCCCTCACACCAAAAGGAGATTCGTTCTCTTCTTTTGTTATTTTATTTCTAAATGCAGGTGCGGCACTGCTTATCTTTACCTTTGCTTACAAAAAGCGAGGAATTATCGTAACCTAATACAGGAATACTTGATTACCGCTCTTCTCGAAAATACGGTTCCCCAAGATGGGCAGGCGGCTGATTTTCTTTTTTGTTTCGAAGACTTGTTACGATTAGCACCAGAATCGTTACCACATAAGGAACCATTTTAAATAGCTCCTGCGCGCTTCTGCTAAGCCCTGGGATATAAATATAGAGGATATAAAAGGCACCAAAAGCAAACGAGCCAAGAATCGCCTTTGCTGGATTCCATAGGGAAAAGATTACTAGCGCGATTGCGAGCCATCCGCGGTCTCCAAATCCGTTGTTGGTCCAGGTACCTCCCAAATATTCCATGACAAAATAGAGTCCGCCAAGGCCTGCGATTCCCCCGCCAATGGTAGTCGCCATATATTTATAGCGCGTTACCGAAATACCGGCTGCATCTGCGGTTGCTGGATTTTCACCAACTGCACGCAGGTTAAGACCAAATCTAGTCTTACTTAGGTAAAAGGTCAAATAAACGGCTAGGATGACTGCCAGATAAGTCAAAATCCCATATGAAAAAAGCAAATCTCCAATCACTGGAATCTTCGACAGCACTGGAATTTTTTTCTGATAAAGACTAGCCGTTGTGGCAACCGAAATCTGTCCAACGCCACCTGCAAGCTTTGAAATCGAACCGCCAAAAAAATTACCAAACCCAACACCAAAGGTAGTAAGCGCAAGACCTACCACATTTTGATTTGCCCGTAAGGTGATGGTTAGAAGGCTATAAATCGCTGCTCCTAGCGCAGAGCATAGGAAAGCACATAACAAAGATACAAAAAACCCAATGAGTGCAGAA
>JASKJZ010000111.1 GCA_030154385.1 Clostridiales bacterium | reverse complement strand
ACATAGGCGACAGCCTCCTACTGCTTCCAAATCCGGATGCTTACATAAGTGCGGAATGTAGATGCCCGCCAAAAGGGCGGCATCTAAGATGGACATCCCTTCCTTTGCTTCAATCTCTTTTCCATCTATCGTAATCTTCATATTGCCTCCACTTTCCTTGTGAACGATAGGGGCCGGACAAACAAAATTATCTTATTTGTCACAGCCCCTACCCTTACTGATAATGATTAATATTCCACTGCCTCTTCTGCTGCATGTTCCCCAGCGATTCTACCACTGTTTAAGCAAAATCCCATGGTGTTTCCAGATAGAATAAATGGATAACTATCTCCAAAAATGTTACAAGCATCGGTTCCCACGCAATAAAGTCCAGGAATTACCTTTGCTTCCTCATTCATAACCTGTGTCTTATAATTAATCAATACACCGCCAAGTGAACCATATGCACCAACATTTTGTCTACAGCAATAAAAAGGTCCCTTTTCGATTGGCTGCATAAAGGCGCGATCCTTTTCAAACAAATCATCAAAGCCACCTTCGCACATTTCATTGTATTCTTCTACCTGTGCAACCAAGCCGTCTACATCAATACCAGCCTTTTGCGCCAGCTCTTCTATAGTGTCTGCTTGTGCAATTGACTCATAGCCTTCTTGTAGATCCTTGTTCCACTGCTCATCAAAATGATCAAATAAATCATGTGGATGTACATGCGATACAAGATCGGGACCTTTTTTCTTATATTTCTTTAACAGCTTACTATCAAAAATCGCATAGGCAACGCTTCCTGGCTGCGCTGTGATTGCATTTCCAGTAAAGGTCGTATTGGCAATCTGATCTTCTGGCATAAAACGCTCTCCGTTTCGATTTACCCATAGACAAGGCTGACGGAAGGCTCCATCTAAGATAAAATGGTTCATGTTATCCGGAAGCTGATACATAAGCTCCATGGTAGGAGTTGTCCGTCCAGCGCCTGCTTCCCACGCCATCTTAATGCCTTCACCCTTCATACCAGGAATGGCAAAGTTAAAGATTGTTTTTCCAAATTCATAGCCTGTTTCTTCTTTGATCATCTGCGGATTATCACCAAAGCCTCCGGTTGCTAAAATGACTGCTTTTGCTCTTGCTTCGATTTCTTCGCCGTCTTTGTCCTTTGCCAGAACACCAACTGCCTTTCCATCTTCCATGATAATTTTATATACCGGCGATTCCATCATAAATTCGACTCCAAGATCCTTCGCACGCTCGGTCATCTTCTTGGTCATAGCCGTAGCACAACGAGGTCCTGGTGCACCACCGCCCTCTGGCTTTACAACATGCCATGTAAACTCTCCATCCGAATAAGCTCTCGTCACTTCTGGAGCACTAAATGCACGCTGCACGCCAACAAATTCAACTCCCATATCCATCAGCCATTCAATGGTATCGCCCGATTTGAAATAATACTCCCGTACCATACGCGCATCCACACGGTAATGGGTAAAGTGCATGTGCTTACGAAAAGCCTCGCCTGGTGTTAAGGAAATCATATGCTCCTTTTGAATCGGAGAGCCAACGCCAAGAGGCCCCATCCCCATGTTCGCAGCTCCTCCGGTTGTATTTGATTTCTCAAATACGATTACATTTGCTCCATTTTCTGCTGCGGCAATACTAGCGGCAAGACCAGAAAGACCCGCAGCAACAACGATTACATCCGTTTCCAAATTTTTCATGAAAAAACCTCCAATTTGATTCGTTAAATTATTAACTTTTATATGCTAATTATATCCCATGATGATGCATTTCGTCCAATAGCGAAACTGCGTTTTATTTATAACCAAAAGTTATTATTCATTGCTTGTTAGCCTTTGCGCGAAATGCAGAGACGGCTGATTTGCAACAAAAGATACGAGATAACCGACGAAGTAAATAACGGGATACGTCGAAACGAATCCTCCTGCAAAGGCCGCAAAGGGAAGCTTTTGCAACAATACTACATTAAAATATGTCATAACCAAACAAATAATCGTAACATATACAAAATTAATTGCAACATTCACGACCAGTCCAAAAACCAGTCCTGGCTTTAGCTTGAAGAAATTTGCAAAGCCGACTCCTATTTTCTCAATTGGCAGTAGCATTCCAATAAAAAATGCCAGCACATATGCCAGTAATAGATTCAGGATAAATAGCGGTAAAATAATTGTATGAATCGTGACAAGCTGTGCAGTAAGTGCAATCGCAATGGCAACCGGTAAATTTAGCATCAATACATAATATAGTTTTTCTTTTCCCTTCATTTTACACTTCTCCTTTTTTTCTATTGAATTGTTTGAAATACCATCTCTTTATAACGTTTCATTTTTTCTCCTACAACCGCATGATTGTCGGGATTCATAAAAAAACCTCCCTGCGTATGTGCAATTTCTTCCAAATGCTTGGCGCGGCCTTCTACGGTTGTACGGTCTCTGCAAAGGCCATTCTCCCCAATCACAAATTTCCACTTTTTATCCTCTGTCTGCTCTAAGGTTCCACCTGCACCACATACTTGACATTCCACTGGAAAATGAAGTCCATCCCACTGAACCTCACCCAGTATTAATGCGTTGGAATGACAGTTTGGACACCATCCCATATCCTCTTCCCCAAGCCATTTTCTCTCTTCTGGCGCAGTATGTACGGCTGTCATAATATTCTCTCCCACTTTTTTAGCACGTGCAATCAGGTCATCATCCAAAAGGCACTGAGCAGGAGCCGGAACTCTGGTGGCCAAAAGCATATCCACTACCTTTAAATCACAAGTGAACATCGCTGCCTGCATGGTCTCTAAAGCCATGGACTGCCAAGATCTTGTTGATCCCCCAACTGCAATCAAGGCACTGACTCTATCTTTATGGGCAATCGCTCCAATGGTTTCCAAAAATGCTGTTTCATAGCTTAGGCTTCTTTGTGAAAATTTTGCAAAGGTGGAACAAGCCATTAAGTCATAGGTTGGTGCTGAAAAAATGACCGCATCACTTGCAAGAAGCTCGTCCATGATTTTTTTCTTGTCGTCCTTTTGATCCAGTGTGCATCCCACATTTTTTCCTTGTGACATCCCCTTTGTACAAGCGGTACACCCCGTGCAATCCAAGATATTATAATCTCTTAGATTAATCATGGTCACTTCTGCCCCCTCTTGCTCACAAAAAAAGAGAGCCTCCTTTAATAAAATATCACTGTTACTGTTTTTTCGGCCGGAACTAATTCCTAAAACTTTTACTGCCATCTCTTTTCTCCTTTTCTTTTTCCTCCATTTTTAGTACAATTATCGAAAGAGCTTTATTCTTTTCTAAAAATAGATGAAATACTGTTTGTTAAAATGATAACACACTTAAATACAATAAATCATCGTTCATTCATCGCATAATTTTTAATAAAAAACCAGATATTTCCGACAAATGTCGAAAGCATATAAAGGAGCATATATGACCAAACTAGCAAACATCATCCAGCGCATTGAAGCGGATTTTGAAATTCATATCCACGGTTTTAAATCGGGAGATATTTCCATTGAAAGCTGCCAATTTCTGACAAAGGAAATCAGTGATACGCTCGATTTAGATCCCCTGACGCTCTATCTTGGGAACTATCCTGACCTTTGCAAGCTTAGCCTAGATGGTAATGTCCTTTTGCTAAACAGTAAAAGGCGCGAAGGACAGGAGCGAGGGCTCTATATTTATCAGGCACTCGACCCCCTGCTCGTTTTTAACTGCATCCAACAAGAGCTATACAAAAACATGCAGGCAAATTTAAAAAAGGAAGAGATGTTTCACGCCATACAGGCTAATTACGGCATTCAATCCATCCTTGATATCGCAAGAACCTATTTAAATAATACCATAACTGTCTGCACCACCAGCTTCTCCGTACTATGTGTCAGTCCGCGCAACGAATACGACAATAAATTTGATGAATATAACAAAAAGCATTACCTAAAGAAAAGTCTGCTGCACAATATGAAAAAAAATAATGTAATGGCGCATATCCTAACTTCAAAAAAACCCTTAACCATATCCTTTGAGGATGAAGATCAGGTACGATATTTGTTTTGCGGAATACACATCAAGCATGCCGCCGTCGGCTATGTTTGCCTTCGCTCCTCTCTCCGTCCTTTTGAAGAAGAGGACTTTTCATTTGTAGTAGAGCTTTGTGCCATGCTTTCGGTAGAAATGCAAAAGGATGAGTTTTACAGCGAGCGGGTTGGTCTACAATATGAGTACTTCCTAACGGATTTACTGGAGCAAAATGTAACAAACTCTGCATTTGCAAAAGAACGCTTAACGCTGCTTGGGCAGACCTTTTATCGCTATTTTTGGGTTCTTTCCTTTTCCTTTAGCGGCAAGTCAAACAACCGCATGAATCCCAACTACTATATCGATCAGCTCCTTGGGCTGTTTCGTCACAGCATGGCAATCTATCACAAAGGAAAGTTTGTATTGCTTGTAAGTAGTATGGATGCAATGCAAAAAAATAAATGGACCACAGAGAAATTCTATCATTTCTTGGAACTCAATCAAATGCATGCCTACATCAGTCTGCGCTTTGAAAACCTTATGGATACGCATCTTTACTACAAGCAGGTGCTCTTTTTGATGGAGCACGCGCATAAAAAGTCTTCCAATCGATGTTTTTTTTATGAAGATTACGATCTGGAAGCGCTTTTTCATGCCGCGAATGAATCCTTACCGCTTGAAACCTTGCTCCATCCAGATATTTCGTTTTTACTGGGCTATGACAAAGAGCATCATACGGATTATATTGCTACATTAAATGCCTTTTTTTCCTGTAATCGCAACGCCGTTTTGGCATCGCGTGCCTTGCACATACACAAAAGTACCTTATTCTATCGTTTGGGAAAAATATCGGATCTGACCTCCTTTTCCATGGAACAGGCAAATCTTCTTTTTTCCTACGAACTCTCCTTTCATTTGCTCGCATATCAGAAAAAGGAAGGCAATCTATAATTTACACGAAGGAGGAATCCTATGTACCGAATCACCTTTTTGCAGATTCACTATTTTCTAACGGTCGCAAAAACACTCAATTTTACACAAGCGGCAAGCCTTCTCTATATCTCACAGCCTGCTCTTAGCAAGCAGATCCTAAGCATCGAAGGAGAACTAGGGCTTGTGCTATTTGAGCGAAATAAAAGAACGGTGATGCTCACACCAGCAGGTGCCTCTTTGTATAAAGAATGGGCTTTGCTGGAAGCGGATTTGAATGCTTCCATCGCACGCGCTAAGCTGCTTCAACAAAATGAGGCAAAAACACTGCGCATTGGCTGCACCGATACCTTTCCCATTGATGAAGCCTTATCGCTTCTGATGGAACGTTTTCAGACCCAGTATCCCGATATTGATATTGATATTGGCAGTTACGGATTTCGCACCTTAAAGGAACAGTTTCAAAGCGGCGATTTTGATGTTATCTTCATTCCTGAGTTTGAGCTAAGTGCCTATAAGGGAGTCAAAACACTTCCCTTTCAAACCGTCGATTTATGCATTGCCGTCCCCCTCTCCCATCCCTTAAGCAAAAAGAAGGAGGTTACTGTCAGCGATTTAAAGGAACAGCCTATCATCACGATCTCTCCAAAAGAATCTGTAAAGGGCGTGGAAAAAATTAAAAACCTTTGCCAAGATTACGGCTTTGAGCCTAACATCGTAAAATACATGTCAAACCTAAACTCTTTACTTTTGGGCGTGCGAAACGGCATTGGTATCACAATCTGTGACAACAAAATTAATGATCGAAACATTAAGACCTACGATTTAAAGGAGCAGCCAAGGGATTCCAATATCGTGGCAGTATGGAAGGCCACTACGGATCACAAGGAAATCCAGCTTTTTATCGAAACGATTCAATCCATGCAGATGTAAATATGATTATCTTGATGATTAAAAAAGAGGCGGAAGTGATTAACTCCCGTCCTCTCAGTCAAGTATGTAAAGATGATTTTATCTCTCTATCTTCTCGTTAATTTCAGCCATCCATTTATCATCATTACCGCCTAGTAAATCCATAAATCTTCCAAAATTACTACTTCCATTAATAGTATCCATCCTATCCAACTGTTTCACTCTTTGACACATATCAGAATAATTCTCAGCAGTTATATGCTCCATTACAGATTTAAGTTGATCCGCTCTTCCTTTGTAATTTACCACTCCCGTAAGTTCTTGTATCAATGGAGCATTAACTGGCTTTGCTGGCGATTTGATATTAATATCCTTCCAGTGCTTAATAATAATCTGCATTGTACAAGGATTAGCAAACATGATTACTTCATCAGCAGCATTATCAGCTCCGTGAAATTCATTGATTTTACGTTTTATATCCTCATATTGCTCATATGGTTTCTTTTCAGTATCGCAGAACACAAGTACAAGTTCATATGCGCTATTTTGGTATCTATTCTGGTATCTTGCTGGAATATTACCGTTGCCACGTGCATTGTCCAGTAGAACTTCATACTGCAAATTCCATACCTGTAACTTTTTCAATCTATCAAGATAAGCATATTCTTCATTACCTTCACAGATAATACAAATTTTATGTTTATCTAAAAATACAGGAAGATTATTCGGCATCGTCATCAGCATCCACTCCCTTCAAATTCCCCTTAATACTTAAGAGAGAATTAATCAATTCTGGATCTGGAAGTGCTCCAAGAGCTCCCTTTCTATATTTCTCCATAACATCTGTTGTATCTCCTCTCACACCTTGTTGTGCTGTGAAATCTGCCAGTGAGTATACGTACACGCCAGATTCATCTTTATGAACAAACCATATTTGTTCTTTTCGAAACATTTTTTTACAATCCATTAGATTGATATCATGCACTGTAAAAATCATCTGTGCACTGGTATTTAACTCATTATTAAATATAGCTACAATTGCTCTTGTTAATTTAAAGTGAATACTACTATCTAGCTCATCTACAACAAGAATTCTGCCTTTTTCTAATCCTTCTATAACATAACTTGCAATCGCAGCAATCTTTTTTGTTCCCGTAGAGTCAAACATCATACTAGGAACATGTACTCCTTTATATGTGGTTACTAATCGAATCTGATCCATGATTATTTCTGGAATATCTAGCACCTTTTCTTCTGGTTTTTCATCTCCTTTACTAGCTTTTAGTTTAATTTTATCTATATCTACATATTCAAAATTATCCATATATAAATCAGAATTCTTAATAAACTCCACAACTTTTTCTTGTAATTGGTTTTTATTTTTCATCAGATCTATCGTATGTTCCATTGGAATGTTATCCATATTAATAATATCAATCTTTTCTGCAAAACCAACGAGAATATGCTTCATATTATCAAGGTGTTTAAACTTACTCGTATCAATTAGATAGCACAACAAATTATTCTTTGAAATAACTGATATCATTGCTAGAACCTCTTCATCAACGCATAGATACTCTTCATTTATTGTATCTTTCTTGAGCCAACACACTTCTCTTTCATTTCCATATTGATCTTTAAGAATTTCGACAAAACACTCATAAATATATTCCTCTTTATCAGAATCGTATTTGAAATCGTATGCAAATTTTCTTCCTAATGACATAAATGTTACACCAAGTTCACATATATCGCTATCCGAAAAAATATTAGACATCAATCCATTTTTTTTATTTAGTAAAATATGCTTAATAGCTCGAATGCATTTTACAAGACAAGTTTTCCCTGCATTATTAGG
>JASKJZ010000110.1 GCA_030154385.1 Clostridiales bacterium | reverse complement strand
AATGATACCTGACAAAATCCCCGCAGATAATACGGTGGAAAAAGATCCGGTTGCTCCTCCAATAAAAAACATGGTAATGATTGCAATCATGGTTGGAAATGCGCCACCACCCAAAGGGCAACTTTGCTCCATACGACGAGTAAATGGCTGACAGTTCCTTACTCGCCGTCAATAAAAATATGCAGGTCTTTTCCGTCCCAGACAATTTTTTTGACCATTAGCTTGATTAAGGTTCGCTTTTCTTCCGTAGACAGCGAATTAAAGTTGCTCTTGAAACTGAATAACGCCGTGGACAGCATGTCCACTTGAATTTCTCTGTCGGCTATGATATTGGTATCTTTTTGCAGACGGATTTGTTCTTCTTTTAAGGAAGTCTGTTCTTTGTCAAGCTCTGTTATTCTGGTGTTTACCCGTTCAATGAAAGCGGCTCCTAAGTTTCCGTGTGACAGTGTGTTGATTAAATTCTCAATCTCACTGTTGCATTTTTTTATTTTATCATCAATGATTGCAAGAGGACTTTTCTGTGTCTGTCCTTGTAAGTCACGTTTCAGCTTTTCCAGCAGCTTATAGATACCGGAATTTTCATTGGTATACTGCATGAGGTACTCACAGACTAAATCATCTGCCTGCTGACCGTTGATGTTTTGACAGTCACATAAATCCATGCCGCCACGCAATTTATTGTTACAGATATAATCATATAACTCATTGTTCGCACCCTTACCGCTGCGCTGTTTTGCAAACATACGGCTTTTACATTTGTCACAATAGATTAAGCCGGAAAGTAACGAATAGTCATTATGCATGATGGCAGGCTTCGTTCCTGTTGGCACATTATCTTTTAAGATATTTTGAATTGCTACCCATTTTTTACCGGATATACGCCCTTTGTGCTTTCCGATTGCAACTATCCACTTGTCTATTTCCTGACGTGGGGCGTTCTTCTTTCTGTAATCACGCTTATTGTAGACTAATAACGCATATTTGCTGGAGCATTCAGACTTGTCGAAGCAAATGTCTGCATGATTTTTCGTAAAGTAGTTTAATGCGTCTTCATCAGCAGTACAATAAACTGGATTTTGAAGAATTTCTTTGATTCCTAACAGAGAGAACATTTTTCCTGTTCGTGACTGGATTCCCTGCTTAATCAAATATTTACTGACACCTGACACGCTGCGAAGCTCTAGGAATTTTTCAAAAATACAGTCAACCATTTTTAATTCTTCTGGATTGTCTTTTAACTTGCAGGTGGTTTTTATTTTACCGTCAATGACGATTTCCTGTATCTTTTCAGAAGTAAATCCTGTAGGAGTAGTACCACCCAGCCAGCGTCCGGTTCTTGCCAGCATTAGCATATTATCACGGACACGCTCTGCTATGGTTTCCCGTTCCAGTTGGGCAAAAACAGAAGCTATGTACATCATGGCTTTTCCCATAGGTTTTGATGTGTCAAATTCTTCTTTGATACAGATAAAAGAAATATTATGATTGTTCAGGTCCTCAATCAGAGAAGAAAAATCACTTACATTACGACTGATACGGTCAAGACGGTAGCAGACAATATATTCGGGTTTATTCACTTTTATATCACGGAGCATTTGTTGAAACTGCGGTCTGTCCGTGTTCTTTGCAGAGAAGCCCTCATCCTCATATACGGTTATCTCTGCTTTACCGGCTAGGGAAAGTTTGGTTGCAATATAATCCTTGCACATTTCAATTTGATTCTCAACGCTTTCACCCTTGCCAGTATAAACCGATTTACGGCTATAAATAAAGATTCTCAAAGACTATTCACCGTCCTTTTTCTGGCTTACATAGTCAGATAAAACTTTAGCACAAAGATTGGAAAAGGTTCGCTTGTCTTCCCTTGCCAGTTTATCTAACTGTTCTTTTAGTTCTTTTGAAAGAGTAATGATTACTCTTGTATTATTTTCAGAAACAGCCAACTTCATCACCTCATATATATTATATCACAGTGAATCACTTTATCAAGGGTATTCAGCAATGAGCGTCTTACCAGATGAAAACTGGCAAGAATACTCCTTATTCTGCTTAATTACCCTTTACCCGTCTGAATGGGATTTGTCAAGGGTGCGAAGCACAACGCCTGTCCTTGATGAATTTCATTTAGACGGGTATTCTCCGCAAAGCAGAATGAGGTTATATGTCATTTTAAAAACAATGATTTTCAGAAAGGAAAGGTAAAACATATGGAACTGAAATTTGTTATCCCAAATGTAGAAAAGACATTTGGCAGTCTGGAATTTGCCGGAGAAAACAAAGTGGAACAGCGAAGAATTAATGGGAAAATGACCCTGTTATCACGTAGCTTTAACCTGTATTCGGATATTCAGAGGGCAGACGATATTCTTGTGGGGCTTCCGTTAGAAGCAGGAGAAAAGCATTTTGACTTTGAGGAAAAAGTAAGGCTGCTTAACCCTCGCATTACCGCAGAGGGTTATAAAATTGGCACTCGTGGTTTCACAAATTATATTTTACATGCTGACGATTTGGTAAAGGCATAAGGAAAGAGAGGGATTATTCTATGAGATTAGCAAACGGAATTGTAATTGATAAGGACGCAACCTTTGGTATGTTGAAGTTTTCTGCTCTCCGTCGTGAGGTTCATATTCAGAATGAGGACGGAACCGTTTCAGAGGAAATTAAAGAGCGCACCTATGATTTGAAATCAAGAGGTCAGGGCTGCATGATTCAGGTAAGTATTCCTGCGGCGGTTCTACTGAAAGAGTTTGATTACAACTCAGAAGTAGAGCTTGTGAATCCAGTGGCAGATACGGTGGCAAAAGCTACGTTTCAAGGAGCAAATGTGGACTGGTATATCAAAGCAGAAAATATTGTTTTAAAGGCATCTGATTCCACCTCTGGGAATCCGCAGTCACAAAAGAAAAATGCTATAGTGGAAAAGTAAGCCATTGGAAGTGTTGTGTATGTAGAATACAGATGTTAAAATATACTATATGATGAATTAAATTTTGATAAGGAGGAAGGACTATGAGAATTTGTAAACAATGTCAATGTCAAATGGAAGAAGGTTATATGCTAAAAGCGAACACCTATGGCTCAATTAAAATTGAGCGAGGAACTCCAAAAACAGATGGAATAAAAATAGCAATATGTCCTACTTGTGGAGAGATATCAATGTACCTTGTTCAGAACCCACATAACAAATAGCTGTACTCTCAAAATTTATTTATATAAAGCAGTTAGTTCTTGACGAATTAGCTGCTTTTTTAATTCAAAGGAGGTTGTCAGTGTGAAACAGATACTTTCCCGCGGTAAGCGTATTCGCCCCACGAACAAGGATTTAGTCTTCCATTTCATCATTGCCGCCCTGCTTCCGGTCTTTCTGCTGATTGTTCTGCTGTTTCATGGGAAAGTAATCTTGCAGATGGACTGGAAGAACATTTCCCTTTCGCAGATAAATCATATCAATTTCCCTTATCTGCTTATCAGTATGGGCGTAGCAGGAATAACAGGATAATGAGAATCAATTTTCTGTGACTTTTACGGTAGACCAGCTTATTACGGAAAGAGAAAATAAAAAGATAGTACGATCTGCTTATGAAGTGGTTGTTTATGTAGATGGTTCTGGAAATATGGTTATCACAAAGAATCCCACCATTTGCAGTATACCAGTAAAATCCGGCTATGAGCCAAAGGCAAAGGAAAGTGACGGAACGGTAGACGTAGCGACAACCAATGAAATCAATGAGTTTTTAACTACATTTTTCAAGCTTTACCCTACGGCTACTGCAAAGGAATTGTCCTATTACGTGAATGACGGGGGGGTAAAACCAATTGGAAAAGACTATGTATTTTCGGAATTAATAATTCCTGTTTATAACCGAAGCGGCAATCAAGTCACAGTTTCATTGGCGGTCAAATATCTGGATAATCAAACAAAAGCAACGCAAATATCACAATTTGATTTGGTGCTGGAAAAGGACGGGAACTGGTAAAATATAAAATAAAGAAAAGTCCGGTAGTCTGCTCCTTTATAACAAGTGAGTCGACTACCGAAACTTTCCCATTACGGATACTGTTCAATTGTGTTTTGGACATTTATTCGTCCTCTGTTTCAACTTCCTTAATCTCTTTTGCCGTATCTAACTATCTGCAATCCTTTCTCTCTTATCATCAAACTGTCTGCACTGCGTGGATTTGTTGGCTTCCTTAATTTAAGAATTGTCAACCGATACGTTTAAAAGAGTGACAAGCTTATATAAGTTTTGCAGGCTTGTGTGCTGACCACCGTTTTTAATTAATGTATAACAGATTATATATGTTTTTATTTTGAAATAAATTAAACGAGTATGTTAATTTATAAATTCAACTTAACACAATTCCCATTCCCCTATCCATTCCTGTTTTGAATAATTATATTGTCTGCGATACATTTCTCCATTGATGGCTTTATATCGCCACCCAGTTATATCTGCAAATGGAACTGCAATATATTCACCTGTTTTTGAGACAGTGTCACTCTGTACTGTATTTGTTGCAAGGTATGGGATATCTGCTGGATTAGCTTGAGCATATGCTTCCTCTGATAAAGTTAAAGCGATTATTGCTGGTACGAATAATAATAGTTTCTTATTTCTTGTTTTCATATTCTTTTGCCTCCTCTAAATTATTATAAACTTTTAAATTTGAATAAGAATCTTTAATTTTATGAACAGTCGCAAAAAAAATATTGTTTATATAAACATCATATCCTCCGTTTGAATTTAACACTAAATAACTTGCATCTTCTGTTAATTCAACAGTATTTGCGGCATCATCAGGAGGTATTGCATAGGGTTCAAAAACAGAAAAAAATGAGAAGTACAGTAACAGTATTAACGGGATAATCATTAAAATAGTCGATAAACGCTTATTATTTGAGTGCTTATAATTTTCGAGTATTAATCGGAATCTTTGAGAAAGCACAGAGGTTTTTCCACTTTCAAAAGCTACCGAATAATAATTGTGCTCTTTGAAAGACAAGCCCTTAGCAACTTTCAACAAGCAATCTAAATATTCCGTTTTTTCATATTCACTTAATGCTTTAGTAACTTCTAAATCAGCCCTAAATTCGAGCATTTTGTCGATTTGAGTGTTAAGAAGATACACAAAAGGATTCCACCAGTATATGATTCGTAATAGCTGAACAAACATTTTAAGCTGTAAATCTCTATTATAATAATGACTTATTTCATGTTTTAGTATAAAGTGCCATTCTTTATAAGTTAAATCCACTGTAGGAACTATTATTTTAGGGTTGCGAAGACCATAAAGCATAGGTGCAGAAATTAAGTTTGAATGAATCACTTGAAATGATACAGACTTCTTATAATCTTGTGTAATTGTATGTAATAACTTATTTATCTTTATATCATATAAGATTGGTAGTTGCTTAACAACTTGTCCAAATTGAACGTGGGTTTTTATTGTGGAGATAGTAGTAATTATTATCCCAATCACCCATAAGAAGAATCCAATATGAAGTATTGTAAATGTTTTATTTAATACAGTTATAACAGGTGTGTGTAAGACACCTAAAATATTTGTCATTAAATATTTACTGGCAAAGGTTTTAGAAAAAGTGAACTCGAAGGGAAACGTAAGCCGTATTACTATCAAACCAATAATAATGAAAATACTTTTTATGCCTATTTGAGCCATTCTATCTATATTGCTTAAATAAAACCAAATAAATACAATAAGCAAACTACATAAGAACATAACAGATAATAGTGAGGAAGGTGAGAAGAACATATTATTCTATTCCTCCTTTTCCTTTTTATCTTCTTGGCTTAGTTGTTTTTTTCTTTCTTCAAGCAACTTTTCCAATTCTTTAATTGTATTAGCTTCATTTTTTTCATGTTTAAGAAGCGTTGCTACAATGTTTTTCGTAGTTATCGTTCTATCTAATTTTTTAAAACTATTTATAACCTCGTTACTAAAGAAATCTTCTCTACTGATTAATGTACGATAGCTCCGGGACAAAACAGTTCCGCTGTATACTATATCAGCCACTTCAATGATATTTTTAGATAATAGATTTCTTAAAGCTAACTGAACAGAACTTATATTTAAAGAAGCGTTTATTTTGGGAATATCAGATGCTAATAAAGGAGAATCACTGTTCCATAGCACTTCAAGCACATCTTTTTCTCTATTTGTAATTTTTAAATCATTTTTGTTACTTGACATTTAATCTGCCTTTCTTTGGAGTTTATTGATATATCTATAATAATACTATTAATTTGTTGTGTCAATTATCAAATAACACTATAAAAAAATATCAAAAAATTAATTGACGTTTTTAAATACAAGTTTTATAATGACATTATAAATAAATTGTAATGTCATTATACAACTTGTATTTGGAGGTGATTACATTCTTTTAAATAACTTAATTAGAACTGGTAAATTATTTTCAGATGAAAAGGAAAACTAAAAAGGAGATGTGAAAATTATGAAAAAACACTTGCGTTCTTTTATGGCATTTATGTTGATTACAATGATGATGTTTTCTTCAACAACTACTGTTTTTGCTGCTGAAAAAGCAAATACACTGAAAGAAACCCCGACCCTAAGTCAGACACAGAAGAATACTCTTAATGAATGGGTTACATATGATGATGAAGCTAATAAATTCTTAATAAAAACAGGAGCCCAAGATGCTCTAGCGCAGTCAGATTATGCGCTTTTGAATGAATGCCTTGCAGTAACAAATTCTAATATCGCAATGGCAGATTTCTCAAGTGGAGAAGTTTTTGTGGTTTTACCACAAGATGAAGGAAGAACTGAATTTGCGGTAGCAAGCTTTAACGAAGGAGTTACAAAAATTGATTTTCATTGGTGGGGCGCAACTATTTACCTGTCAAAAACAACAATTAACTTAATCGGTGCTGGTGTAAGTGTTGGAGGAATCTGGATTCCTGAACCTTTGGTATCGAAAATTCTGTCTACACTTGGAGTAGCTGTTGCATTGTGTCCTGGTGGAATTGCGTTTGACTATAACTACATTAAGGCTGGTATTGGTGAATTAATTCCTGGTTCGAAGCTAATCTTTCCAGCAGTTAGTAATATTAGGTGGCAATAATGAAGAAAAACAATAGCAAACTGTTATTAAAGATAATAACCAGTTGCCTTATAGTTACTTTGTTTATTCTCTACTTTTTTAATATTTTTAATATGCAGGTTTTTGTTGGATTGATTGCTATTGTTTTGGTGCTATTTTGGATTTTACTAAAAAGATGTAAGTAAAAATTCAGAGTTTCTATAGTCAAGAGATTAAGAGAACTGCTTATATATCTATGACTCAATAAAAGTTTTTCATAAAAAATGTAGGGCTGTATGCCCTGCATTTTTTATAATACTAAATAATTTATTATAAATACAATAACGCTGTTTTGGTGGGCGTCACAGTATCCCTAAATATTCCACTTTTCAAACTGATAAAGTTTTTAGGAGATAATTTTGTGCTGGTCTTCACATACTACACTCCTGCATATTTGCCACAGCGATTTTAAGTTATTTTCATAACATATTTCTACATAGATGTGTCATTAAAAAAATAATTATAAGTTCACTGAATACTTTGGCTACCAATATGAACGTACACATCATCATATAATTGTTAATAATTTCTTTGTGCTCGATTGCGTTAAGCAGTCGAGCATTTTTTTTTAGTGTGAAAGGAGAGGCAAAGGAGTGTATCCCCTCTTTCATGGCAAGAAAGGGGGGGGGAGATACCATGAAGCCATCTTCTTTTCAGACAACCATTGAAAATCAGTTTGATTATATCTGCAAGCGTGCAATGAACGACGAACAATTCATGGAGG
>JASKJZ010000109.1 GCA_030154385.1 Clostridiales bacterium | reverse complement strand
ATCAATAATAAACTCTAAATCCTGACTTATTTACTTCATGTAGATAGATTATCTCATATCAGGATCGAGATCAGGAACGCTATGTTATTCATCGCTTACTTTATTTCAACCGCCTACCTTGAAATTCCCTTATCACCGCATCTCAAGCATTCTCCTAACAACGCCTCTGAGAAAATACAATCCGGATTCATTTCATAAATATCACTTGAAATGCTAAATTTTTCTTTGAATCCAGAAGGAGCCAGTCCTATGTCTGCACTGTTTAGCATCGGTATATCAAATGAGCTATCTCCTGCAGCAATTACATATTCTGGCATAAGTCGTTTTCTGAATCGCTGAATCGCCATCCCTTTATCCAAATTTCTGGGTACAATATATACTTTTACTCCATTATTCATTACATCAACCAAATCCATATTCAATTTCGACTTCAACTTATTTACAACACGCTCCGGTTCTATACACTTGGTAAAAATAAATAAGTGTTCAATAAATCTTATGTCAAATATTCTTCTTTTTTCTTTTTCTAAAAGCAACTGTCCCCTTATCATTTCCGGAAGACTCGTCTCAACAAGCCTAACCGACTCATCATACCATGTTTCATCCCGTTCTCCATCTACGAGTAAAATTCCACCATTGCAGACAAGTGCATACTTGATTTTTCCAATTCCAAGATTAATTCTTTGATATTGTTCAATCGTTCTTGTTGTAGTTGGAACAATCATCATTTCATTTTTTACCTTTTGCAAAAGCCCATATGTCTTATCTGTAATAAAAGATACTTCTCTATTGTTATAGATTTCAACATTTCTTTTATTTAATCCGATATCATGCTTATATGAGTATATTATGGTATTATCTAAATCCGTGTTAAATACTATCATCCTTGTCTCCTAAAAAAGTGCGGTACGAATTAACAGTACCACACTTTAATCATGCATCCTAAGGATACACTATTTTATAATTGCCTTACGTACCAAATCTACCGGAATAATCAAAATAGCCAATGCTATTGAGACGATTAAAGCCTTCGCATCAAGCATTGTTGTATTAAATACCGGACCACCTACTTCAATAATAGCAGTCTGCAATACAAAAATTGCTCCCATAACAAGTACAAAATTCTTATTTTCTCTAATATGAGAAAGCAAATCAAATCGTTCCGATCTTGTATTTAAACTATTGAAAATAATGGAATAGATGAAGAACGCAAACATAAATGTCTTTTTATATAATTCAGGATCTGTGCAATCTGCAGGCGTAACAAAACTCGTGATTCCAGCAATATTCTCAAGAATTAAAATTGATCCTAACGTGATAAAAATAGAGCTTGTTCCAATTGCTGATTTTATATACGTTGTTAAAATATTATCTGTCCTGCGTGCTGGCTTATCCTTCATGTATCGATCGAGAATTGGCTCACCGCCAAATGCCATTGCTGCTAACGTATCCATAATAAGATTAATCCACAATATCTGTACAATGGAAAACGGCTCTGTCCACCCAAGGATAGGTGCTACAATATTCATCAAAAGAGTACTAATATTAACCGTTAACTGAAAGATCAAGAATTTCCCGACCGACTTAGCCATTGTTCGACTGTTTAGTACACAATCCTTAATCGAAGTTAAGCTATTGTTAAGAATTATAACATCTCCTGCCTCCTGTGCAACAGCAGTACCGTCACCCATAGCAAAACCAATGTCCGCTTGTTTTAGTGCCGGAGCATCATTGATACCATCACCCGTCATACCACAAACATTGTCTAATTGTTGCGAAATAGAAACAAGTCTCTTCTTATCAAGAGGCTTCGCTCTACTTACTACTCTTAGATTCGGAAGCTTTTTCTTTAACTCCTCGTCCGTCATACGGTCTAACTGCTCGTGAGTAAGAACAATATCACTTTTTTCATCCTTTAGTATTCCAGCTTCTTTTGCAATGGCAACTGCAGTCTCTTCTGCATCACCAGTAACCATTACAACCTGGATTCCCGCATTGTTTAATATCTCAACCGTTTCAATTGCATCTTTTCTAACGTTATCTCTTAAACAAAGAACCGCCATTAAAATTGTTTTTCCATCCGTAATTTTAGCGACTGATAATAGCTTCATTGTACGCTTAGCTTGCGCAATTATCTGTTCTTCCAGCTTTTTCTTGTCGGCAGATGTAAATTTCTTTTCTTCACCATCCGAGAGCATATAATGTGTTACCTGATCTATAATATTTTCGGTTGCTCCCTTCCAATAGATCAAACCACTCTTAAGCTTGACGGTTGCACATTTCTTTTCGGAGTCAAATCCACTCATATCCTCAATCTTATCGGGGTCATTATTCGAATCATCATAACCATTTTTAAATGCATACGACAAAAGAGCCCTGTCCATATTATTACTACCGATGGATTTTCCTTCTGAAATTTTAGCAAGATTATTCAAGGTAATCGCTTCAATGAATTCTCTACTTTGTATTTTATCAACAATTGCGCCATCTCCTGTAATAAACTCCACAAGCGAAAGGCTTCCTTGCGTAATCGTTCCCGTTTTATCGCTAAATAAAACATTCATATATGCCGAATCAGAAAATGCAGCTTTATGGCTTACAAGAATACTCTTCTTGAACATTGACTCTGTATTCATTGACTGAACTAAACTATTCATCATTGGCAGGCCTTCCGGAACGGCCATAATAACAATCGTCGCCATCAACATAACAGCTTCCGCAATTAACAGCAGAACTGAAACGACTGTAATCGCCTCATTCGCTCTTACTAACGTAAGCGCAATATGCAAAACACCTGCAATGATAGCCGCTGCAACACCTAATTTACCAATTCCGGCTGCAACAACCTCCAGCTTAAGACTAGACGTGTCTTTTCTTTCTTCCTCGTCATCCTCTGTTAATGATTTATTGATTTTCCCAAGCTCAGACGCATCCCCAATAACGGTTGCTACCATATATCCTTGACCAGATGTCACGACTGATCCCATAAACAGCTTACTGGGCGAAGCATAATCTGTTGATTCTGCCTCCTCCATATTGTCTGCCAAAGATTTTATCTCATCTCGAAACTCTCCATTTAATGCCGCCTGTGATACTTTAACACTACCTTCAAAAAGAATTCCATCAACCGGAACCTTGTCTCCCGCTTGAACTAAAATCGAATCGCCCTTTACGATTTCGCTCGTAAGAATTGTAAGAAGCTTACCATTTCTCATGACCTTAGCATACGTCTTATTATATTCTTCTTGTAATGCTTTGCTCCTTGAACTATTTCTATATTCCGAAAATGTACTAAATCCAGTAGCCAACGAAATTGCAAGAATGATACTAATAATTTCAATAATATCATTTTCCCCACCTAAGGCAGGAATAAAAGCGCCCAATACCGCCAGAATAATCTTGAGTATTAATGCTACACAAAGCACTTTAATCCAAATATCATTAAATGCCCCTATAAACATTGACCAGAGGGATTCTTCCTCTCTTTTTGTAAGCTCATTTGTTCCATATTTCGATTGACTCTCTTTAACTTGTGAATCAGAGAGCCCTCGCAGCATTACATCCTTCTTTATTTCTTTCATACTCTAAGCATGACCTCCTCATGTGTTCTTCTTATAAAAGAGGAACTACCTTGATAGTCCCTCTCTTTACCAACGCTAATATTTTTTATTCTAGGTATATCTTCTGCAAAGTCCCGAAAGATCTGAATCTGATGTTCCTTGTCCAATCGCACTAAATTTCCATTCTCCATCATGCCTGTATACTTCGCCAAAAATCATTGCTGTCATTCCCGAATAATCATCCGTTAAATTATACTTACACATTTCATTATTATTTCTGGTATCTACCAGTCGTATAAATGCATTTTGAATCATTCCAAAATGTTGACGTCTCTGAGCTGCCTGATAAATATTAACAACGATAACAATCTTGTCATACTCGGCCGGAATCCTCGATAGATCAATCATAATTTGCTCATCATCTCCATCACCTGCACCGGTCAAATTATCTCCCTGGTGAATCACGGTTCCTGACCTGTGATTCAAATTTCCAAAGTATACCAGATCTTCCTTGCTGACAAATTTTCCATTTTTTAAAATAATTGCGGATGCATCACAATCGATTGCTTGTGACGATGAACCAAATAATGATCCAAACAGGCCTCCGCCAGATGACCGTGGTGCCTCATCCCATCCAAGTCCAACAATAACCCTTGCTAATCCTGCATTATCTTTCGACAGGCTTACCTTCTGTCCCTTTTGTAAACTAATTGACATTTCAATTCACTCCTATTCTACATCTATCCCATAATTATTACACAGTGCCGCTAATCCGCCTTGATATCCACTTCCGATAGCATTAAACTTCCATTCATCCCCATTTTTGTATAGTTCTCCAAATACAGCCGCGGTCTCAATAGAGAAATCCTCTCCCAAATCATATCGCAAAATCTCTTCTCCATTTGCTTCATCAAAAATACGAACAAATGCATTCGATACCTGCCCAAAGTTCTGATGTCGTGCTTCCGCCTCATAAATCGTAACAGAAAATGCAATCTTTGAAATATTGGCAGGAACTTTCGATAAATCAATCTTAATTTGCTCATCGTCTCCATCACCAACTCCGGTCAGATTATCTCCTAAGTGCTCAACACATCCTGACGGATGGACTAAATTTCCGAAAAACACAAAATCCTTCTGTTCAGAAACCTTGCCTGCATCGGTAAGACAAAAAGCTGCTGCATCCAGATCAAACGCCCCGCCTGTATCAAATGCATTTACATCCCAACCGATACCTACCACAACCTTTTTCAATCCAGGATTTCCTTTTGTAAGACTTACTTTCTGTCCCTTTTGTAAACTAACTGGCATATCTTGATACCTCCTTTATGCTACTTCAATCCCATAATGTCCGCAGAGAGCTGCTAGACCACCTTGAAAACCACTGCCGATTGCATTGAACTTCCACTCTCCATTGTTTCGATACAGCTCTCCAACAACAACCGCTGTCTCAATTGAAAAATCTTCTCCAAGATCATATCGAATTAACTCAACTCCTGTTGCCTCGTCAACAAGCCGAATAAAAGCATTCGATACCTGTCCAAAGTTTTGATGTCTCTTCTCAGCATCATATATTGTAACGGTGAATGCAATCTTGTCAATATTGGCAGGCACTTTTCTCAAATCAACCTGAATCTGCTCATCATCACCATCACCTTCACCGGTAAGATTGTCACCTTGATGGTTCACGGCTTCACTCGTATGAGATAAGTTACCATAGAAAATAAATTCTTTATCCGTAGGGCATTTTCCGTCTGTTCCTACCAGAAATGCTGCTGCATCCAGATCAAAATCAGCTCCGGAATCGAATGCATTCACATCCCATCCTAATCCAACCATTATACTTTTAAGACCTGGATTCCCTTTTGTTAAGTCTACCTTTTGTCCTTTTGATAAATTAATTGGCATATTATTATCCTCCCAAAGAAATATAGATTTATTGTATTCGTTTCTAATAACTTACTTTTTAGTAGGCGGCATATGGTATTGCTTATTAAAATCAGCCTTTATCACTTCGAGTCTTGCCTGATCCTCAATGCGCTTCTTTCTAGCATCTTCCTGGATTCTTCTCGTTTCCTCTATGCCACCAGTGATTGTTCTCCATGTAGTTTCAAGTGTTTCAATCTGAATCGAACTTCCCGATGCAAGCCGTGCGGTCGTCTTAGAAACTTCAACCGTATTTTGAGCATTCTTTATCAGCATTTCATTCGTCTTCTTATCAAGTGCTGCCATTGATTCAGCTTGAATTCTCTGCCTCTTAAGAAGAATGGCCTGTGCCAGTGCCTGTTTAAACACAGGAAGCGTAACAATAAATGCAGAATTGATTTTTCTTACTAGATTATAGTTACTAAATTCCATTGTCTTTATCATTGGAATCGACTGCATGGCCACACTCTCTGCCGTTCTCAAATCCTGTGTACGTTGTTCCATCATCATCAGCGCTTGATTTAAGCTTGTCAGTTCAAACTGGATGGATTGATCTCCTGTATTTTCCATATCCTGCTGCCTTTGCGCAATATATGCTTCTATTTCCTTGCACGCTTGCTCACCAGCTAATATGTATTTTACAAGTTCATGGTAAAAATTGACGTTTGCATCAAACATTGTGTTAAGCTTGCGATTGGACTGCTTTATCTCTGCTTCATACCCTTTTAACTGAACATAAATTTTATCTACCTCTTCGCCCATAGTATGGTATTTTGCAAGAATTTTATCCAGTTGCTTCTTTAAATTTCCAAACAACTTTCCAAACAAACTAGGATTTTCTTTTATTTCGTCAATATCAAATTGATCCATAATCTTAGCAAGCGTTTTTAACATTTCACTCGTATCATCTAGTTGTGACATATTCATACTATTCAATACAACATCGGAAGCCTTTGAAATCTCTTCTGCAACCTCAGCACCAAATGAAACAATCGTGTCAAGATTATTAATCTCAATCGTACTTACGATTCGATCAACCTCTTCCGAATTAACTAAATTCGCATTCATTTGCTGCCGATCAACCACTATGTCGTACTGCTCTACAACGGCAATCTCATCCTTTGTTTCTTGCACTCCGCTGGTTACTGCTGCCATAGTAGTTGGCTTTTTAAAGTCAAGTCCCATATTAATTACCTCTCTTAAAAATTTTATCACGCCAAGTAGGACGTGTACTATTTAACAAAAGTCTACTCAGATCAGGCACTTGCATGTCATATTTATACTCCCCTATCTGATGTTCTTCCATTAATTTCTTGGTAAAATATTTCTCAATGCTTTGATATCCAGTAGGAACAAAAAAAACGATATCAAATCCTACTAGATTAAGATAAGCCACTAAAATAGAGTCCTCAAGCGAAATTACTGTCTCTGTTGTATTGATATATATTAACTTTGGATTTTTCTTTGTAAAATCAAACTTCTGAATCAGTCGAAATATATCTTTTGGCAAATTCAACACCTGAGCAATCACGGTATATTCTGTTCCATTTTCACCGATACCCTTAATCAGCTTTTGTGAAATCATACTCTCTAACTTGTCCAACATAAAATCTTGCATATCCTCCCTTAATATTCCATAAGGATATTGGGGATGATTTTTTATCTTATTTTTTTGAATTTTTCCATTCTTATAAAAATCAACAGAAAAAGACTTCATCGGATTTGGTGCAAGTGAATCAATATATGGAGCCTTTGTTATTACGATTGTATCCTCCGTAATTAATTCTTTTATTGATCCCCAATACGGTGCAGATAAGCCTTCTTTTACTCCCGATATCTTTGAAAAGATAACCGGTATATTAACCATGTCCTCTAAAATACTAAAGCTAGGTCTATATTTTAGCTCCTGATCCCAAAGAATTTTGATTTCCTCATACATCGTCTGCAAACTAATGACATTTGCTTTACCATATTGTTGATTTCTGTAAAGTCCGGTATCTTGGTACATCAGCGTATCAAGCTCTCTCTCAGCATGATAAGCAACGGTGCCAATTTTTATCGGCGCGTTATCCTCTGGATACCGATTCATAGATAAACTCTCTTGGTAACGAACCTCACACAACATATCATCCTCTAAACAACATGTAACATTTAGATTCGGGCAAAGAATTAATACATCGATCGGTAATCTGGCAAGAAATCGAATAAACATAGCTTCATTTTCATTCTTGCAGCCCCCCATGTAAATGAAACAACTCAGTTCCGGCATTTTCCAATTCGAAAACAGAAGAGGCTGGAATCGTTTCAGCCAGCAAAGCAAATACACCGCCTTATTCGTAAGTCGATTAAGGTTCTCACTCTCCTTTTGG
>JASKJZ010000108.1 GCA_030154385.1 Clostridiales bacterium | reverse complement strand
GATTGCAAATGTATTTAACATTGTATTTATAGCAATGGGAAGTGCTGTGGCGATTATTATCGGTCAGCTTTTGGGTGCTGGTAAAATGGAGGAAGCAAAGGACACCGACCGCAAACTCATTTTTTTCTCTGTAGTAAGCTGTGTATTTATTGGTATTTTAATGTCTACCATCGCACCTTTTTTCCCGAAGGTGTATAATACAACCGATGAAGTAAAGAACTTTGCAACCTATTTTATTTTAATTTCTGCGTTATGTATGCCGCTGAATGCATTTACACATGCCAGTTACTTTACCCTGCGATCTGGCGGTAAAACCATTATAACCTTTATCTTTGACAGCTGTTTTGTGTGGACGTTTAGCATACCAGTGGCTTTTAGCTTGACGCATTATACGCAGTGGAATATCGTGTTGATTTATCTTTGCTGTCAGTTATTAGAAATCATGAAATGTATTATCGGCTTTGTGCTGGTGAAAAAAGGTGTATGGATTCATAATATCGTAATGGAAGAATAAGCTTGCTTTTTTTGAATTGATTTGCTAGAATAAACAAAAAAGATAGAAGGGATGGTAAAGATGAAGCTAGATTCGAAGTCAAAAGGTTTTGCAATCGTAGTAAGTAGTTTTCGCGAATTAACGCATGTATTTTTGGGGAAATTGGGTTACTGCGCCTTTTTTTCGAAAAAAGTGGAACTTTCTATCGATTCAAGCCTATAGAAAATCCAATTTGAGATATGCGCAGTATCCTGTCAGGTATAACTTGACAGGATTTTTTATGCCCATTTTTAGGAGGCAACTTGACGTATTTGAATATTTTTACAACAGATTGGAGCATTATGAAACGAATAAAAAATGTAGGTGTTGATTATGTATATTGTGGCCTTTTTAATTTTAGTTTAAGCAGTGCTGTTTGGATACTCTATCTTGCTTATCGAGGAATGAGTCTTGGGGAAATCGGATTACTAGAGGGAATATTTCATGTAACGAGTTTTTTCTTTGAAGTTCCAACCGGAGCGATGGCGGATTTATTTGGAAGAAAAAATATGCTGCTGCTTGGAAGAATACTGGCCATAAGTTCTTCAGTTCTTATGCTGTGTTCGGACCAATTTTGGATGTTTGCGCTTTCGTTTGTTTTAAGTGCGGCCAGCTATAATTTAAATTCTGGCTCAGAAGAAGCACTTGTATATGATAGTATGAAGCAGGTAAAGAGAGAGGAAGAGTACTTATCCGTCAATGGAAGGCTGAATTTTATTATCGAAGTGTCGCAGGGAGCTTCTTCGTTTGTGGGAGGAGTCCTTTCGGATATATCTTTTACGCTTACTTACATTTGTCAAATTGTAAATGATTTGCTCGCTTTTTTTTGCGGAACCTTTTTTGAAGAGCCGTTGGTTCATGAAAAGCAAGATACGATAAGCCTTAAAAAGCATGCACAGGGCGCGTATCAGATTTTGCGACAGCAGTCAAATGTTCGTGCGATTTTGTGTTATTACCCCGTAGTGTTTTCATTTCAGACTTTAACGTATTTTTATGGACAGCAAAAATTTTTAGATATGGGACTTAGCAAAACGAAAATTGCACTTATTATGCTGGTTTCTGGTGTGATTTGTTCCGTTGCTGCCCTGACCGCCAAACCCTTTTATCGTATCTTTCGAGAAAAATCAGGCTATTTGGCAGCGGGCATAATGGGTTTTTGTATCTTTTTCTTCGGATGGGAGCACCTTGGAATTGCAGTTGCATCTTTTTTTGCTTTGAACTTTTTCAATGCCCTGCTCTATCCGATTTCCTCCAATGCGCTGAATGAACAAATTCCAAGTGAACAAAGAGCAACTATTTTGTCGATAAACAGTATGTTTTTTTCGGTTGCCATGATTGTATTATTTCCATTAAGCGGCTTCCTTGGAGATGTCTTTGGTCTAAATAAAATTTTTCATGGGCTTGGGGTTCTTTTGTTTTTCTTTGCTCTTTTTTATGGAAGTATCCTCTACATATTTCGCCAAAAATGATTTCTATCTTTTTTCTTGACAAGTGGCGTCCAAGTGATTACAATATTAGCTAGAATTTCACACAATAAAACTTTAATTTGTAAAAGCAAAGGGGCGAAAAAATGGAAAATAGAGCTGTCAGAATGAATCTGCATACCAATTTGTTAGAGCTAGAAGAACATATGTATCCACTCGTGGATGTGCAAACACCAAACGTTTTTCGGAATCTATTCCCGTACGATGAGGTTCCCAAAATCGCCTTTAATGATCGTATCGTACCACATCATATGCCAGACGAAATCTGGATAACCGATACGACATTCCGTGATGGGCAGCAGTCAAGAGCACCTTATTCGACAGAGCAGATTGTGACAATTTATGACTATTTGCATCGATTAGGAGGTCCAAACGGAATTATTCGCGCAAGTGAATTCTTCTTGTACAGTAAGAAGGATCGCGATGCGGTCTATAAATGTATGGAGCGTGGTTATAAATTTCCAGAGGTTACGAGCTGGATTCGGGCAAGTAAAAAAGATTTTGAACTGGTAAAAGAGATTGGTATGAAAGAAACGGGAATCTTGGTAAGTTGTTCTGATTATCATATTTTTTACAAGATGAAGATGACCAGAAAAGAAGCAATGAATCATTACTTAAGTATTATTCGGGAGTGTCTGGATACGGGAATTAGTCCAAGATGTCACCTGGAGGATGTGACACGAGCCGATATCTATGGATATGTGATTCCATTTTGTATGGAGCTTACAAAACTGATGGAGGAGTATAACATACCGATTAAAGTACGTGCTTGTGATACGATGGGATATGGGGTCAATTATGCAGGTGCGGTAATCCCAAGATCAGTACAAGGTATTATCTATGGAATCATGGTACACGCTGGTTTTCCATCTGAACTCATTGAATGGCATGGACATAATGATTTTTACAAGGCGGTTTCCAATTCAACGACTGCCTGGTTATATGGCTGTTCCGGAGTAAACTGTTCGTTATTTGGTATAGGAGAGAGAACGGGAAATACACCGCTTGAGGCAATGGTGTTTGAATATGCACAGTTAAAGGGAACGCTGGATGGTATGGATACGACTGTCATAACGGAGCTTGCAGATTATTATGAAAAAGAAATTGGTTATAAGGTGCCGTCCAGAACACCATTTGTAGGGAAAAACTTCAACGTGACCAGAGCAGGAATCCATGCGGATGGTCTGTTGAAAAACGAGGAAATCTATAATATCTTTGATACCGAAAAGTTCTTAAATCGTCCTGTACTGGTGTCAGTGTCCAATACATCAGGACTTGCAGGAATTGCCCATTGGATGAATACCTATTACAAGCTTCCTCAAGATAAACAGGTGGATAAAGCTTCGGAAGTTGTAGCAATGGTAAAGGCCTGGGTTGACGCAGAATACGAAGGAGGACGCGTTACGGTGCTTACGGATGATGAATTAGTGGCAGTTATTGACGAGACTTGTGAGCGCCTCGGATTGGAAAAAATGAAATAAAATACCTTGTAACCTAAAATTAAAACATGGTCGCTTGTCTTAAAATTGCAAAATAGCTTCGGTTATTTTGTAATTTTTTTTTCTTGTGCATTGCACTGTCTGCAAATATATTCTATAATAAAAATAATGGCCCTAGAAAATATTTACATTCAAGTTAGGAGGAATTACATTGAAAAAAATTTGGAAGAAGGTAGCGGCATTGCTGACTTTCTCACTTATTGTGACATCAATACCCTACCAAGCGAGCGCAGATGAAAGTCCTGCCTTTAAAAAAGTAAGAAGCTCTTTGTATGAAAACTCAAGTGCAAAGGGAGTATATACATATACCGTTACCAATGTGAAAAAGGGACAAAAGGTAAAATGGGTATTAACAGGAGCTGGGAAAAAATATGCAAAGCTTAAGTATACGCAAAGAGAGGTAAAGGGAAGAACCTCAAGTAATAAGGTAACGATTGATAGCAAAGGAGCTGCGGATGCAGGAAATGCTATCCTGGCAATTACGGCAAAGATTTACTCTTCCAAGGGAACCTTGGTCAAACAAGTGAAGGATCGTGTAAAGCTAAAGATTCAGGCTACGGATGTCGTGATTAGCACAAGTAAGATTACGGATGATTTGGATGGACTTGTGGTTGGGAAAGCCTACGACTTTGATGCAAATATTCAGCCAGCTAATACCACCAGTAAGGTGTACTGGAGTGTCATTAGTTTAAATGGTCAAGATTATTCTTCTGAGATTACTTCCGATGGTGTATGGACACCTACAGCAAATGGAACGTATACAATCAAAGCGGTTGCGAAAAATTCAAAAACAGGAAAGACGATTGTATACCATACAAAGAGTGTAAGTGTTGGATTAACCCTTGAGTCTGTCAAGCAGGTGGCATCCAATCAATTTTATGCAGTCTTTAGTGATGTTGCAAAAAATGATGTGAAGGCTTCTGATTTTGCAATTCGTATCACGAGTGGAACGGAGACCTTAACCCCCAAAAGCGTTGTTTTTTCCAGCGATGGAAAGGGTGCATATGTTACCACAAATGAGAATTTCCGAGATAAGCTGTCCTATACCATAAGCTATGCCAGAAGTGCTAGAGCCTTTATCGCCAGTGTTGGTGCAGTGACAAAGGCAGTTATTTTAACGGAAACAGTCGAAGAGGGGAAGGAAACTCCGATTGAGTATGCGCTCTATGATGCAAATAATATTGATGTAAAATCAGCGGCAACGGGAACGACGACTCTTTCCGCAGAAGTTGTAAATGGTTATAAAACAGAAAAAGACACTTTGTACATGTATACGGTTGGAAAGACGGCAAATGTTACACTTATCTATAAAAAGGACAATGTCTCTCCTGTCATTACCGCTAGCAAGGCAATTAAGTGTGTAGAGGCGAGAACAACCGTATCCTCTACAACGGATTTTACACTTACCGATTCAAAAACGGCACCAAACTTTTCCTCTTCCAGTTACCAGGCGGTTACATCGATTGCAGTAGGGGATACCCTGTATGCACATTTTCGAGCGCTTGATAGCTACGGGAAGGAAATTAGTTATAGTTCGGTGCAATATACATCTGCGGATGATAATTCGCTGATTATTGATCCGGATGGAAAATTAACACCTATCAAGACCGGAAATGTGACCATTAATATTATAGCAAAAGAGGGAACGAAGGAAGTTACCTATACACAAGTTATTACAATATTAGAAAAAAAGATCCCGACTACCGCGGTTCTTAGCAGAAATGCTGTTACGATGTCCAATATCTATGTCTATGACTACCGGGAATATTTGGATGTAACCATTAAGGATCAATACGGAAAAGAAATAAGTATGCAGAACGAAACCTGCACCATAAAAGAAAATAATGGAAGAAAAGTGCTGGCATCCTATGATAAGAGTAATCATCAAATTGTACTGGATGCGAGAGGGGTTGCAGCATCCACATATGATTTTACGGCGACCTTTGTATTAAATGGGGTAACCCTTGCTGCTGGTTTTACGGTAGTGGTGCAGACCGTACCTGCGACAGGAAGTATCGGATACCAAATTGAGGCAGATCATCCAAGCTTTGATATGATTGTACAACCATCCGATACAAGTGTTCAGGGAGTTACGGTACGTCTAAAAAAATATATCGGTGGTATTTTTGCAGGATATGCCAGTATAACCAGTGCTACGATACAAAAGGATGGACTTTATTATGCCAATGATTTGACCGCTACTCCAGCAAAGGGAGAGACCTTTTGCTCCGTATTAAATGGTAATTCAGTGGTACTCTATCCTGTAAAAATATCAACCAGTAATTCCAATGTGGGAGAGTGTAAAAAGGCAGTAGCTGGGGTCTATCAGGTAACGGTGAAGTATTTTGATACATCGGGTACCCTAAACTTTGAGACGACATCGGTCACCTTTACCGATTCGCAGACGGTTCCAAAAATAACGCTAAAAGCTGAAACAAGTTCCAAGACGGTAACCAATGCATTAGCTCTTGTCAATGACTGTGTGAGCTTATCTGATACCAGTACCATCTATAATTGTTCCGTAACGGGAACGTCCCTTGAGGGAGAGGCGGTACTTATTAATCCAGGACAAAAAATTCACATTGATACCATATCAATCAAGCAGCTTGTTACCTTTAATGGAAATGGAGTGGAGAAAATATATGTCTATTATACGGTACCTTTGGATCAGACCTTGACAAATAAAAGCTAGGGAGACAATTCGTAAGCAAGAAGGAGATAGCTTGTGATAACCATCAGTTTGTGTATGATTGTAAGGAATGAAGAGAACGTTTTAGAGCGTTGTTTGAATAGTCTGTCGGGGGTGGTTGATGAGATTATTATTGTGGATACAGGATCGACCGATAGCACGAAAACGATTGCAAGGAGGTATACCAAACACGTTTATGACTTTGTCTGGCAGGATGATTTTGCGGCAGCAAGGAATTATTCGTTTTCCAAAGCAACCAAAGAATACATTTATGTTGCGGATGCAGATGAAGTCATAGACGGAGAAAATCAAAAGCGTTTCTTGCAATTAAAGCAGACACTACTAAAAGAAATTGAGATTGTACAGATGTTATATTGCAATCAACTCGCATTCAATACAACCTATAATTTTGATGAAGAATATCGACCAAAACTATTTCGTCGTATCCGAGAGTTTGTCTGGGAAAACTGTATTCATGAAAATGTCCGTTTGGAGCCATTGATTTACGATAGTGAGATACGAATTGAGCATCGTCCAACTTCGAATCATGGCAAACGGGATTTTTATATTTTTAATCAAATGACGGATAGAGGAGAATATCTTTCCAAGAAACTCCATACAATGTACGCACGTGAGCTGTTCATTGCAGGAGAGGATTCGGATTTTTACCAGGCGCAGAAATACTTTATGGAGGCAGCAAACGATACCAGACGAAGCTTAGAGGAAGTCAAAGAGGCTCTTTGTGTGCTTGTTAAGGTAGCCAGATTAAAGGATGATAGTAAGCAATTACTAAAATATGCAGCAAAAGAACTAGCAAGTGAACCCTCTTCTGAATTATGTTTTGAATTGGGTGAATATTATTTTTTGCAAGGAGACTTTCATGAGGCGATTATTTGGTTCTACAATGCTGCCTTTGAGACGACAAGTCTGCTAAATATTCGATATAGCAAGGAATTACCATTGTATCGCTTGCATGATTGCTATCAAAGATTGGGGAATGAGGAGCAAGCTTCTTATTATGAGGAATTGGCAAGGAATGCTACTACGGAGGGGTAAGTAGTATGAAGGATAAAATAAGACAGGTGTTTGATAATAACATTGAATTAATTGAGAAAGTCGATAAGGCGGTGTATTACTTTCGAGAAGAAGTATATGATCGAGCTCTTTTCTATGTAGTCGATTCGATAGACAATATCAATCGATTGGTCAAGGCGTTCTTGGAAGAAGAAGCTTATTTTTCACAAGTAGAGGAGAATTCGGTGCTCTCAATGATTGAAAATATCTTATTTGCAAAAAAAAGCAAGGATTATGTTCTTCTGGCAGATTTATTGGAACTTCAGCTGAGCAGTTTTTTATGTGAAATACAAGAGCTTATTATTGAAAAGGAGGAGTTTCCATATAGTGTGGAAACTTATCAGACCAATCTTCCTTATATTGAAGCGATTGACTCCTCGCTTTTTGAACGGCTTAGAGAGCCAGAAGATGCAAGAAAGCTGTTAGAGAAGGGATATGCAGTTGAATATAGTTCTTGCGGTCTTATGACACTGGCTGCTTTAGAGGGAGGAAGTAAATTCTACTTTCATACCAATAATCACGTAATGCAGGAGGCTTTTTTATTGGCAAGAAAATGGACTAAGAAAAAAGCACAGGAATATC
>JASKJZ010000107.1 GCA_030154385.1 Clostridiales bacterium | reverse complement strand
ATTTGCAATGCTTGTAATCTCTAAGTTGGATTATCGGCTGTTTTTATGGAAAATACCTGGACTAAAGATACGCTTTGTTACATTTATTTATATAGTTGCTATTCTCTTGCAAATATATGTACTGATTAACGGCGTGGAAATTAATGATGCCAAGCGCTGGATTGATATTGGACCACTTGGCACCTTTCAACCATCTGACTTATCAAAGGTAGCGGTTATCCTGTTTGTCTCGTACTTGATTTATTTATCTCCAAAATCAATTAGTAAGTTTTCTGGATTTTTACGAGTCAGCATCTACATTCTTCCGCTTATTGCATTGATTGGAAAAGAAAATATGAGTACTGCCATTATCATCTGTTTAATCATGGGTGGAGTTTCGTTTGTAGCCAGCAAAAAAAAGGGTTATTTTGTAATTGCCATTCTTTTAATGGCGGCTGCCATTGCTGCAGCCATTTTGCTTGGCGAAGCATTTCGTATGAATCGGATTGATATCTGGCTTCATGTTGAGACCAATGAGGATGGATTTCAGATTCTACAAGGACTCTATGCCATTGCTTCGGGAGGGCTTACAGGAAAAGGGCTTGGAGGCAGTATGCAAAAGCTTGGATATGTACCAGAGGCTCAAAATGACATGATTTTTTCTATTATATGTGAAGAATTGGGGCTCTTAGGTGCAGTTACTGTTTTGGTCTTATTTTTACTGTTAATTTGGCGACTTTTTATTATATCCATTAATTCACCAGATTTGTTTTCTGGACTTTTATCAGCGGGTGTTCTAATACATATAGCGGCTCAGGTCGTGATTAATGTAGCGGTTGTGACCAATTCCATTCCTTCCACGGGAATTGCATTGCCTTTTATCAGCTACGGGGGGACATCGGTCGCGGTGCTGTTAGCAGAGATTGGACTTGTGCTATCGGTTTCCAATCAGATACAATTTGAGAGGTAGCATGTATGAAAAAACCAAAGCTTCGAACACGAACAAAAATCATATTCGTAAGTTTATTTCTTTTGGGAGGTATTACAGTATTTCAGTGGTATAATCAAATTGTTACATTAGAAATAAAGGGATGTGAGTATTATTCGGAGGAAGAAATAAAAGATAACCTGCTTACTGGGATTGCCGGAAGCAATAGCCTTCTTTTTTACTTAAAAGCGAGATATCTTGGACTTAGGGACCTGCCCTATATTGAAAAGGTTACGGTAAAAAGACTCAACCATCATAGTATACGTATCCATGTTTATGAAAAAGCATTGATTGGTTGCTTTCGATATATGGGGGAATACGTCTATTTTGATAAAAATGGAATCGTTATGTCGATTTCGGAGGATTTAAGAGAAGGGGTACCCTGTGTCTCAGGAATCCGTTTTTCAGAATTTCATTTGTATCGTAAGCTAGAAGTTGAAGAAGGGGATATTTTTAAGACCATTCTGGATTTATCACAACTGATTAATCGCTATGACCTTGCGATTGAAAAGATTCATTTTAATAGTAAAAATGAGGTTTCTCTTCGTACGGATGCCATCACAATCTATCTTGGAAAACGTGACTTTTATGATGAACCAATTGCCGCACTATCAAAGATACTTCCGACTGCTATTACAAGGCATTTAAAAGGTATCATTGATATGGAAAACTTCAAGGAAGGGGATAATGTTATCTTAAGGCTACAGTCGTAAAAAAATAGAAAAACCATAAAAATAGGGTTGATTATTCGAACAAAAAACTATATTATATATTATAGAATGTGAACAGTTATAACATATTGTGAGATAATAGGCCAATAGACCTACATAAAAAGAGAGATTTTATTGAATATTTGAATAAATGAGAGATAATGTAAAAGGAGGAGTAACCTTGCTTGAATTAAGAACAAATGAATCAGATTCTACTGCAAAGATTCTCGTGATTGGAGTGGGCGGAGCTGGTAATAATGCAGTGAATCGAATGATAGAGGAAAATATCGTAGGTGTTGAATTTATTTGTGTCAATACGGACAAGCAGCATTTAAAGAGCTGCAAGGCACCAACTTGCATACAGATTGGAGAAAAGCTAACAAAAGGACTTGGTGCAGGTGCTCAGCCTGAAATTGGAGAAAAAGCAGCCGAGGAGAGCAGTGAGGAATTAACGGATTTAATCAAAGGTTCTGATATGGTATTTGTTACCTGTGGTATGGGCGGCGGAACTGGTACGGGAGCAGCTCCCGTGGTTGCTCAGATTGCAAAGGATATGGGAATCTTAACGGTTGGTATTGTGACGAAACCCTTTAAGTTTGAGGCAAGAGCCAGGATGAATAATGCAATTGGAGGAATCGAAAAGTTAAAACAGCATGTCGATACCTTAATTGTGATACCAAATGATCGGTTGCTTGAAATTGTAGATCGCCGGACGACAATGCCAGATGCTCTTCGCAAAGCAGATGAAGTGTTGCAGCAAGGTGTTCAGGGAATTACGGACTTAATTAATGTACCAGGCCTTATTAATCTGGACTTTGCAGATGTGCAGACGGTTATGAAGGACAAGGGCATTGCTCATATTGGGATTGGAGTTGGACGTGGGGATGATAAATGTATTGAAGCGGTACAGCAAGCGATTACCAGTCCTCTTTTGGAAACGACCATTCAAGGAGCTTCTCATGTTATTATTAATATCTCGGGTGATATCAGCCTGATTGAAGCAAACGAAGCAGCTACCTTTGTTCAAGAGCTTGCAGGTGAATCTGCAAATATTATCTTTGGTGCTATGTTTGATGAAACGACGCCGGATGTTGCGACGATTACAGTCATTGCAACTGGTCTGGAGGCTTCGGATGCATCCAGTATGGTGAAAACACCTGGTTTTTTAGGACAGTCTATGCCACGCAGTAATTTTGGATATTCACAGGCACGACCAGTGACTCCGGGTATGCAAAAGCCAGTAAGTCCTTCCAGTGGGGCTACTCCAACATCGGTATCTCATAACCAAAAAAATGAAGCGGCTGAACCAGAAGAGCATGGTGGAATAAAAATACCTGAATTTTTACAAAAAAATCGACATAAATAGAAAATCAAATATGCGAGACGGTATAAGTTTTTTTCTTATACTGTCTCTTTTTTTTCGATATTTTGCAGATTTTTGGGGAAAAGTTTTGCCGCTATCGTTCCAAAAAATGACAAGTTATGCATGCTGTCTCTTTTATACTAAAGTTAGTTTTTATCAGGAGGTGAAGGTTGGGATATCTTGTATATTATGATGTGTATTTTTTATGGAACGTGTGCATGGACTTCCTATTGCTCTCGCTATATGGAAGTTTTACGAATAAGAAAAAATCCATAATCAGAAGAGTATTTGCAAGTATCCTTGGCGGAGGAGTCTCTTTGGTTGGACGAATTGGCATACCCATTCCTTTGGCATGTTTCATTTTTGTCATGGTATTTGTAGCATATCCAGGGCTGTCTTTCAAAGAGTCTATAAAAGCTGGTATTTCTCTGGTTTTCATTGCTTGGATGCTAGGAGGAGGAATCTGTTTTTTAGAGGAGCAAGGCCTTAAAATCAGGCATATCTGGGAGTGTATGTTCGCGTCAGGACTTGTTTTATATATACTTCGAATCGTTTTAATGGAGTATGGGAAAAGGCTGCATGCTGCGAACGTTCTCTATCCCATTACATTAATGGAGGGCTCTATTAAAATATCAGGAATAGGTCTGATGGATACGGGAAATCAACTATATGATCCCTATTTTCATCGTCCCGTTATGATTGGAGATTATGAAAAGATGAAGGAATTAGAGGGAGTATGGAGTCAGGAATCTTTTCTCATGATACCGTATCAATCACTGGGAAAGAAGAGCGGGATGATACCAGCGATTAAAATGAAAGAATTGGTCATAGAACGAAAAGAGGGGACAATGCATATTAGTCCTGTTATTGTGGGAATTGCCAAAGAGAGTCTTTCTAAAAACAACCAATTTCAATTTATCTTACATAGGGACTATTTAAAGGGTTAAGCGTCAAAAGGAGAGTAATGCAATCGGAAAGGAGACAATGTGATGCTAATTAAAATTTCGATACCAAATAAATTTCAATTTCGTATGATTTCCGATTTTCATACGATATTAGGAGGAAATAAGGGGGAAATTCATTATATTGGGGGTGCCGAGGTACTTCCACCGCCATTAGAACCAGACAAGGAATGGGAGATGATAAGGCAGCTTGGCGGAGCAAAGGATGAAGAAGCGAAAGCGGTTCTTGTGGAACATAACTTAAGGCTTGTCGTTTACATAGCAAAAAAATTTGATAATACTGGAATTGGAGTAGAAGACCTGATATCCATTGGTACAATAGGACTGATAAAGGCAATTCATACATATAATCCGGATAAAAATATTAAACTTGCGACCTACGCATCCAGATGCATTGAAAATGAAATCCTGATGTATCTTCGGCGAAATAACAAAACAAAGATGGAGGTGTCCATTGATGAGCCGCTCAATGTCGATTGGGATGGAAATGAGCTTTTACTTTCGGATATTCTTGGAACAGAGGAGGATGTAATTTATAAAAGCCTAGAAGAGCAGGTTGATCGGGTTTTATTAAATAAAGCAATGGAAAAATTATCCGAGAGGGAACGCGTCATTATAAAGCTTCGTTTTGGAATTAATACGGTGGACGGAAATGAACGGACGCAAAAGGAAGTAGCAGACTATCTTGGAATCTCACAATCCTACATCTCCAGATTGGAGAAAAAGATAATCAAGCGTTTAAAAAAAGAAATGATACGACTAGAAGCCTAGAGGGAGAACCCTCTAGGAAACACTTAGGTAATTTTTCATGTTTTTTAGTGCTGATTTTTCAAGACGAGATACCTGTGCTTGTGAAATATGGATTTCATCGGCTACTTCCATCTGTGTTTTTCCTTCGTAATATCGCAGCTTAATAATATCACGCTCACGCGTTGGGAGTCGTTTGATTGCCGATTTGAGAGATATTTCTTCAATCCAGTTTTCCTCTCTATTTTTTTTGTCACTGACTTGATCCATAATGTATAGGGTATCCCCGCCCTCTGAATATACTGGTTCGTAAAGAGAGAGTGGATGTTGGATAGCATCGAGTGCGTATAAAATATCTTCTTCGGGAATATTTAATCGGAGAGAAAGTTCGGCCAGGGTAGGTTCTTTTTCTTCTTGTTTCATTATGCTCTCCTTGGTATAGATTGCTTTGTAGGCGATATCCCGAAGCGATCGGCTGACACGAATGCTATTATTATCACGTAGATAACGACGAATTTCTCCAATAATCATTGGAACTGCGTATGTTGAAAATTTTACATTTTGGGAAACATCAAAGTTGTCGATGGCCTTCATTAGGCCGATGCAGCCAATTTGAAATAAATCATCCACATTTTCATTGCTATTGGAAAACCGCTGTATAATACTTAAGACCAAGCGCAGGTTTCCCTTAATATAGAGATCTCTCGCTGTTTTGTCTCCTTCCATAACTTGCTGGAACAGGGCTTCTTTTTCTTTATTCCCAAGCAGTGGTAATTTTGCGGTGTTCACACCACAAATTTCAACCTTATACAAAGCCATAACAAACCTCCTCCTTATCAACATAAGCTACTATCAGTAGGATTTACGAATTTGCCCGATTTATTCTTTGGAGCGGTTTGTAATTTTTTCCTAAAAGAGATAATTTTGCTAAGCGTGCATAAATATAGAAAAAAGGGAAAAAATATGCGTTTATGTGAGTTAAGCTGCAAAGAGGTTATAAATGTATGCGATGGGAAAAAGCTTGGATATATAGAGGATATTGAATTTGAAGTGTGTTCTGGCTGTATACGCAAGGTAATCATTCCCGGACCATGCAAAATATGGGGAATACTGGGGCATGACCAGGAATATGTGATTGATTATAATTGCATTGAACAGATTGGACCAGATGTTGTACTTGTTCGTATTGATGCGGAAAAATGCTTTGCAAAGTGCAAGCTTTAGGATGTTCTTGACCTTTTCGTTAAAATTCAATATAATGTAACGAAAGAATATACAATATGCCAGACGAAGGAGGAACATAGGATGAAGTGTCCATTTTGCGGGGAAGAAAATACGCGGGTGATTGATTCCCGCCCAGCAGAGGATAATAATGCGATTCGTAGAAGAAGACAGTGTGACGTATGTACAAAGCGTTTCACTACATATGAAAAAGTTGAGGCAATTCCTTTAGTTGTAATTAAAAAGGATATGCTTCGGGAACCATATGATCGTGCGAAGATTGAGTCTGGTGTATTTCGTTCCTGTCACAAGCGCCCAATATCGGTGGATCAGATTAATGGTCTTGTTGATGAGGTAGAGACTGCGATTTTCAATTTAGAAGAAAAAGAAATACCGAGCAGCCGTATTGGTTCTATTGTAATGGAGAAATTAAAAAAATTCGATCAGGTAGCATATGTTCGTTTTGCCTCTGTTTACCGTGAGTTTAAGGATGTCAACACGTTTATGGATGAAATCAAGAAGATATTAGACAAAGATAAATAGTAAATATAATATTGCACAAATATAATATGTTTGTTATGATAAAGAGGATAGTCTTTCCTTTGAAGAAAAGGAGCAAACATGTATAGCAAAACTTATAGCGCAACCGTTCATGGTATCATGGGACAGATTGTGAATGTGGAGGCAGACGTTTGTGACGGACTGCCTCTTTTTTCTATGGTCGGATTTTTAGGATCGGAAGTAAAGGAAGCGAAAGAGAGGGTAAAGGTCGCAATCAAAAATTTTGGATATCGACTTCCTCCAAAACACATTACGATTAATTTATCGCCTGCGGATATGCGAAAAGAAGGTACCGCCTTCGATTTATCCATTGCAATTGCGATTTTAGCTGCCCTAGGTGTCATACCCAGTGTTGATTTGGATAACACGCTCTTTTTGGGCGAATTATCGCTGGATGCAAAACTCTGCCCTGTGACAGGCGTGCTTCCGATTGTAAACAAAGCAAAGGAGGAGGGTTTTTTACGTTGCTTTGTACCTGCTGCGAATGCAAAAGAAGGTGCTGTGGTCGAAGGGATCGATGTATTTGGAGCAGAGACCTTAGCAGAGATTGTAGCATACTTGCAGGGAAATAAAAGCATGGATCGAACAAGGGTGGATTTAGATGAACATAAGCAGAAGCGACAAGAATATGATGACGATTTCAAGGATGTCATAGGCCAGGAGGGATTAAAGCGTGCGATTGAAGTATCGGTTAGCGGAATGCATCATCTTTTGATTGTGGGGCCACCAGGTGTTGGAAAGACAATGATAGCAAAGCGTATCCCTGGCATTATGCCAACGCTGTCATTTGAAGAAGCGATGGAGATTACAAAAATCTATAGCATATCTGGCTTACTAAAGAGGGACGAGCATTTAATCCATCATAGACCGTTTCGTAATCCGCATCATACCGTAACAAAAAGCGCGTTGATTGGCGGAGGCCTGCACCCGCGTCCAGGAGAGGTGTCGCTGGCGATGGGAGGTGTTTTGTTTCTAGATGAATTGACGGAATTTTCAAAGCAAACGGTGGAGCTCTTAAGACAGCCCCTGGAGGATCGCAAGGTTACTTTAACAAGGGTATATGGAACCTATGAGTATCCGGCGGACTTTATGATGGTAGGTGCCATGAACCCTTGTAAATGTGGGTATTATCCGGATCGAAATCGTTGTAGGTGCAGTGAGTTGGAAGTTGCAAAGTATTTGGAAAAGCTTTCAGGACCGCTTTTGGATCGGATGGATATGTGTGCGGAAGCGGTTCCCATTGCATATGATACCTTAATGGATAAAAAAGAAGCAGAAAGTACAGAAAGTATCCAAAAAAGGGTTACGTTGGCACGAGAAATACAGTATGAACGATACAAAGAGGAAGCAGATC
>JASKJZ010000106.1 GCA_030154385.1 Clostridiales bacterium | reverse complement strand
GTGTGACGAACCAAAAGCACGGTATGGTACGTCTCTTTATAAATGTAGGAAAGAAGCAACGTATTAAACCAGGTGATATCCTTGGCGCAATTGCCGGAGAAACTGGCATGCCTGGACATCTGGTAGGATCAATTGATATGTATGACAGTTATACCTTCGTGGACGTTCCAAAAGAATATGCACAAGATGTGATTGATACGATGAAACGTACTTCTATTAAAGGAAAATCTATCCATGTAGAACGTGCAAAGCACTAAATACAAAGAAAAAAGAGAGGGTACTGTCACTTTACGGTTTTAACCGTTATGTGACAGTACCCTCTTATTATCCATTCCTAGCATATGATATAATCGTCAAAAGGTGTGATAATCCCATCATCCAACCAGTCATGATTCCAATCCCACCAAAAAATCCAGTAACCACTCTTCTTTTATTGGTGGATTCTTTAATATGAAGTGCCTGAACGGACCAATCCATAAGCATAATACTACTACCAAGCAGTACAATCATCCTTTTTTGCTTTTCTTTTTTATTCAGGAATGGCAGTAAGATAAATGCTGCAAGATAGCCGAAAAAGACACCAGTGCATCTTGCACAAACTGGCATCTGATAGCCTTTTAGGAAAAAGCTGCGCTCTGGCTTTTGGTGGCACCCCAGGCGCTGTCCCCATTCCATCCATTTCACCCAACACTCTGTTTTTTTATTCGTTGTTATATCGACTCTTTTATTAATCATCAAACTCGAAACTTCCTTCCACAGCCAGGGCATACCCAATATGCCTTTTTACTTGTGTGTCCATCACCCATTCCACAAAGTCCGCATAACAATCCGATTGGTCCTAAGATTACATATCCACAAATTCCACTACAAATACCATATCCTTTTTGGTTGGTATGTGTTTCTTCCACTATATTACAGCCTTCTCTTCCACAACTTGGACATCTCATATCGCATTCCTCTTTCTTTTGTTTTCTTTTCTTTATTATAGCGATATTCTTCTTAAATGCCTATGGATATCAAACACATTTTCCTTATGACAATTGTCACATGTAATTGTGTACTTTGTGTGTAGTATTTGTGAATTCTCACTGTCTTTTTCAGGAACGGTTGCGAATTCATATCGTAAATTCATCCAAGTTCTGGATGATATGCTTTTTTTCTTTTTGCTTCTGTTCTTCTTTCCCTAAAAGCTCCTGTGTCCTTTCTTGCAGCTCCTTGGTAAGCCGCAAGCATTCCTCGGCATCTTCTTGTGTTACCACTACAAAGTTATCTCCCGGATATCTTGCATCAAAGTAAAAATCACCCAACCATTTCACATCCTTTGTAGAAGCCTCAAACTCAGGATAGTCCTGTTTGATCCGATTCAAAAGTGCGCGTAGGTTGTGGGAACGAAGTAGGGTCATAACTTCCTGATCCATCGTGCACCGCTCCAGGATTGCCTTTAGGTATTTTTCTGCTGCCTGTGCACACATCGCGGCAACTCCATTATAATCTCCATGTACTCTCCCAACTTCCATTCCAGCTTTTGCATAAAGATAGTCACTGTAACCTCTTCCATAGTAAGAATTTATTTTCGCTTCCATATTACAATCCCCTCCCGTTGGATTCGATTCACAAGTAAACAATCCGAAGCCTTCCATTGTTCCAGTGTATAAAAAATTAAATCCATGTTATTTTCATCAAATACACTGCATAATTCACCTCGTGCCGTACGTGAAACCACTTCTCTTGTCACCACCATTATATCCATATCGCTGGCTGCTTTTTCTTCTCCCCTTGCATAACTTCCAAACAAAACAATATATTCTAGAGTGTCAAGGCTTTCACCCAGATACAAGATCCACTTTTGTAAAAATCTCTGTCTTTCTTCACTTAAAAATGAAAGTCTCTCATCGATTTTCATAGAATAGACATCCTTCCTTATTCTTCCTTTTGACAGTAGGTCGGCACCATTTCTTTTAATAACACTCTTACATGCTCCGTCTCATTTTTTACTGCTTTTTCCAACTCCTCCAGTTTTGAAAGAAACTGTTCCTCATCCATCGTAATCGGTTTTCCGATATGAATCAGTTTATTATCCGTGCTCTGCATTCCCTCCTCGTCTAGTAAAAGTTCCTCAAACAGCTTTTCTCCTGGACGAAGTCCTATGTACTCAATTTCAATATCACGGTCAGGAACAAAGCCAGACAGACGTATTAAATTCCGTGCCAAGTCATCAATCCTGACTGGCTCTCCCATATCCAGGACAAAAATTTCTCCACCCTTAGCATAGGCACCAGCTTGCAACACAAGTGCAACCGCCTCTGGAATCGTCATAAAATAACGAATAATATCAGGATGGGTAACGGTAACAGGACCTCCCTGCGCAATTTGCCGCTTAAACAATGGAATCACACTCCCATTGCTTCCTAATACATTTCCAAACCGTACTGCCACAAATTCTGTTTTCGAGCGATTATTATAGGTTTGAATAATCATTTCACAAATACGCTTTGAAGCACCCATTACATTGGTTGGATTTACTGCTTTATCTGTAGAGATTTGCACAAAGCGCTTCACTCCAAACTGATCCGCCGCACGCACCAGCTTTAAGGTACCAAACACATTGTTTTTTATCGCTTCATTTGGGCTTTTTTCCATTAACGGAACATGCTTATGCGCCGCTGCATGATATACAAGCTCAGGACGATATTTCTTAAAAATCGCATTCATTCGATTCGTATTTCGCACGGATGCAATCAGTACCACTAAATTTAGCTTTGGATACTTGCGTATCAGTTCCTGCTCGATTTCATAGGCATTATTTTCGTAGATATCAAGAATAATGAGCTGTTTCGGGGCATGCTTTACAATCTGTCTGCAAAGCTCACTACCGATCGAACCACCACCACCTGTCACCATTACAACCTTATCCTTCACATATCCCGAAATGCTATCCATGTCAAAGTCGACGACATCACGACATAACAAGTCTTCGATTTCAACATTCCGAAGACGACTCGTCTTTACTTCATTATTAATGAGTTGATACATGCCTGGTATTATTTTCAGATCACAGCTTGTTGTCTTACAGATATCAATAATCTTTTTCTGTTCCTTCCTCGAAAGATTGGGAATCGCTATGATAATATCGGTAATCTTATAAGTATCCACATTTTGAACAATAGAGTAGCGGTCTCCCACAATTTTTATTCCCTGGATGTAGCGCCCAATTTTATTTTTGTCATCGTCAATGGCACAGAGCACTCTCCCATCCAAATACTGGCTGGTCTCAATTTCTTTGATAATGGCACATGCCGCCTCTCCCGCACCAATAATCATGATATGCTTTTTTGTATCCATCCGATATTGCTGATTGAATAAGCGAATCGTACGGTAAAAAAAGCGGGAACCCGCTATAAAGGCAGTCAAGAACATCAAATTTAGCGGCGTATAGCTTCTCGGTACATGATAGGAAAATAGCTTCATTCCAAGATACTGTAATACTCCTGAGATTGTGCAGGCATAGATAATATTGGTCATTTCCTCAATGCTTGCATATTTCCATAAGCTATGATATAAACGAAATAAAAAGAAGACCAGTAGCGTGATCACCGTGTAGATTGGCGCGTAGTGTGCAATAACTTCGCTGTATTTTATCTCAATTTTTGAAATTCTAAAATCAAACCGTATTGCAATGGCACAAAAGGAAGCAAAATTTATTAAAAAAATATCCAAAAGCACCAAGAAGGCTCTTCTGGCTAAAAGCTTTCGATCAAATCCTTTTTTCATGGGTAGATAACCTCAATCTATGAAATTTTAATGCTTTCTTATTTTAACATAGCTTGTTGGTTTCTACAAGACTTGCATATAAACGTTCAAGCGCAGCACTAATAATATGTCGTGGGCATGCGAGATTCATACGTTCAAATCCACTGCCTCCATCACCAAAGATATAGCCTTCATCAAAGAATAGATCTGCCTCTTTCGTCATCAAGGCTTCTAAATCTTTGTCTTTTAGTCCAAGCGCTCGAAAGTCCATCCAAAGAAGATAGGTGCCTTCCAACGGATATGTTTTGATCATTGGAAGCTTCTCTTTTAAGAATTCTTCAACCATGCGACGATTCTCGTCAATTAACAAAAGGAGCCTAGACAGCCACTCCTCACATTCGTTATAAGCAATTTCACACGCCTTCATACCCATTACATTAAGAAGCGAAAAGCCCATTACCTTGCGTAGACTTTCTCTTTTTTCATCGTTCGCAATAAATATGTTCGAGACCTGCATTCCCGCCAAATTAAAAGTCTTACTAGGCGCTGTACAAATTGCGCAGTTATCGAGATATTTTGTTTCAAAGGTACCCATGGAAACATGCTCATATCCTGGAAGAATCAGATCAAAATGAATTTCATCATCTAAAATAAAAACATTGTTTTCATAGCATATTTGCGCAATCCTATGTAATTCTTCCTTTGTCCATACTCTTCCCACTGGATTGTGCGGACTGCATAGGATAAATAATTTTACTTCCAAACGCTTGGCTTTCTCTTCGAAATCATCAAAATCAATTTGATAACGCCCGTTCTCTTCCATCAGCTTTGATTCAACAAAGGCACGTCCATTTTCGACTGCAACTTTACGAAATGGATAATATACTGGGGTCATAATCAGCACTTCATCGCCTGGCTTAGTAAATGCTTTGACCATCAAGCTAAGTGCCGGAACCACACCCGATGTTTCGATGCACCATTCTCTCTTCGGTCGAAATCCATGCTTTCGTTCCATCCAGCCAAGCACACTCTCATAATAAGCATCCGTTGTTGTTGTGTATCCCAATATGCTTTCATCTAAAAACTTTTTCAGTCCTTCGATAATCTCTGGCGGATTTCTTAGCTCCATATCCGCAACTGAAAAGGGAACAATTTCATCGGATATATCGGGCTTTGCTTCATACATTTGATTCCACTTTACGGAACCTGTGTTCTTTCTTTTAACGAGTGTCTCAAAATCGTAGGTCATAGCGGGTCTCCTTTACTTTTTATCATCAAGAATTTTATACATTGTATCATTCGAATCGCCTCGTGACAAGCAACAAATATTTTCGGTAAAAATGTAGGTAGAAAAACACAGGTAGCCTTGTAATCTTTGCTTCCTTATAGTATATTTATTACTAGGACTTTACCAGTATAATAATTATCAGGAGATTTGACTTATGAAAAAGACTGCACTTATTATGGCACAGCTTCCAAGCCTTCCCGAACAAAATATTATTTGTGAACCAATTGGAAATATCTAAGCTTCCGGTCATCAAGCGGAGAGATTTCTTCAAAGATAAGATTTGTGTTGATGCCTGCTTAAGTAGGATGGGATTCAAGGCATACTGTCTTGAGTGCAATGAAAGAGATATGAGAAAGTAACAAAAGCAACAACGTGCAGTTTAAACAGAATAACATGGCGTCCCTTCGAAACAGTTATGTTGTATGGCTAAATATGCACTCATCATTATCAGTTTCATTGTTCTGAACATTTGAAACATCAATTGATTTTCTATGACCATAAAAAGCTCCTTCCTAAAAAGGATTATTTTATCTAATTCTTTCCAAGAAGGAGCCTTTTATCCTGGATTCTCGGAAATACATAACGAGATTCCTACAAACCTTTATAAATACTGAATTCTTTGCTCGTCATGTATTTTACGCATGGCGATGTGGTTTCTTTCATTTAATCCCTGAAAGAGTTCATTTTACTACATTCCCCAATATTCATCGTTATGAGTTCCGAGAATCCGGGTTTTATTTCCAAAGGCACAATTTTATTTTACACTACTCCTTAGGGTGCTTTCTTAAAGTTTACCCTTTTTGCCATCAATTGAGAACAGAAATTTTTTTCTTATTTAGGAATGACTTTTCACAGCAGGTCTCCTCATATAATTTAATTCTGATATCCATTCATAATCGACCAAATTTTTACCACTATTCTTGATCTTTTCAGTTTTCTCTTCCATTCCTGTGAAAACCTTGATTTCAATCGATATAACATTTTTTTGCTAATTTGCGTTTGCTTCATTGCTTTTAGCTCATTTAAGTAATCTTCCGCAATGACATAGCTTCTAAAATGAAATTTTGACTCATCCTCAATTACCTTTTGCGATTCCTCATTACCATTGCAAATGTCAATGATGATATCTCGAAACTTATTGGCGGCTTCATCCCAACCATTCCATGATTCTGCAGTTTTTCTAGCACCCTCTTTCAAACGATTTAGGCAGTCAGAATCCTCTTTGAGCTGATTGATATATTCTATCACTTTTTGATCGTCATCCGTTTTTACTACAAACCCATTGTAACCATGGACAATATATTCATCATGTCCCGTAACATTGTATGTTATCGAAGTTCCACCGCAGTGAAACATTTCTAATGGAGGTCCAAACATGCCTTCTACATAGCTCAGTTTTACAAGAACATCACAAGAACGATATATTTCTGGTGTTTTAAAAATTGGAACCTGAGAGAATACCCGATCAACACCATCATATTGAGTCAAGTTTGATGATGTCATTAACCAGATTTCATCTGCGTTTGAAGCTTTACATAATTCAATCGTTTTCGGAATATTTTTAAAACCAACATTTACAGGGCCTTCTACTAACACACGCAGTTTATTCGGATCTCTAGGGGCAATGCAATTACCTTGCTCTGTATAAATGTCTTTACGAATTCCATTATGTGCTAGATATGCTACTTTATTATACTTTTCATACAGATAGTCTTTAATCCACGTAGCTTCTGTAACGAAAGTAAAAGGTAGCATATATGTTGCTTCTACTAGTTGTACGATTGGCATTTCTTTTACATCATAAAATTTTGATTCAATAGACTGAACAAAATAAATATAATGTTTGGCGTGAATACGATATGCTTCATAAACCGTACGCCACCAAGTCGCAATTAAAGCATCATATACAATATCCTTTACCTCTTCGTACGTTTTCCATTCTAATTTTTCAGCTCCCTTGTACCATTGTAAATCCGACTTATCTACTTTTGTTTCTGTTACAATAGTAATAGTAATTCCGTTATCTAGCGCTCTTAACGCATGCTCAAAAATTACATATGTACCGCCACTAATTGCAGGAGAACCTAAAAGAATGCACCATTTCATTTGTTATTTTCCCTTTCTCTTAAAAAATATCTCTTGTATTTATACTTCCCATATACTTTAATTAAAAATGATAATCCTGCATCTTTCAAGGCAATTACTCCCCAAAAGCTAGTCGCAAAGAATTTACCATGATCTGTAATCAGCAAACCTATACTGTTCACTCTTTTCAACAAACTCACTTTATCCTGTGTTTTAAACTTCGTGAATTCAAATACACCAAAATTCTCAAAATGGTAAATCTTATAAAATAATTCAATTTGATCTTTTGTTGGAAAATACACCATATTTGCATGAAGGCGTGCCCATGTTTCATCCAATTCATCAATATCATACATTCTAATTTCCAACTCATCTTTTAATTCTTTGAAGATTGAATATATGTGATTTTGAATTGGTGATATAAGAGTTCGAAAGAGTTCCGCTTCTTTTTCTTGCTCTGCTGTTTTAACTTTTATTTGATTCCCAACTCGAACATATGAATCAGCACTTCCATGAGAAGCTCCTAAAATAATTTCAAAGATTGATTTGTTTTCATTGTATACATTAAAATATGCACTTCTTCCGTCTGTACATTGAAAAACCAATCCAATCTTACGATTGCGAACATGTTCCTTGCCCAATGCGACTAAGCCAAGATACAAACCAACAACTTCTATCTTTTCGCCTAAGAATTTGAAGATATTATCCTGTATAGTACCTTTCCAACCAACATCAACCAAATACATTCCTTCCTTCTCGATATCTACATCAAACGATTGAATATACATAA
>JASKJZ010000105.1 GCA_030154385.1 Clostridiales bacterium | reverse complement strand
TGTTCTATTTGGTGCAAGCGACACCGTATTAGTCGATTGTGGCTATCCTGGTTCTCTACATCTGTTAGAAAAAGAACTTCGCGATCATAATATAGATCCAAGTGACCTGACCAAGCTTGTCCTCACCCATCAAGATGATGACCATATGGGCGCTGCCTATGAGCTAAAGGAAAGGTATCCCGCTATCCAAATTCTTGCTTCCCATATAGAAGAACCTTATATTTCAGGAAAGGTAAAAAACCTTAGACTTCAACAAGCGGAAGAAATGCAAGCATCACTACCAGCCAATCAAAAAAGCTGGGGAGAACAATTTATTGATCGGCTTCGAAGTCTTAACCCAATCAAAGTTAACCTAGCGCTCCATGCTGGAGATCGATTTGATTGGGCTGGCGGCTGTGAAATTGTAGAAACACCTGGACATACACCTGGACACATTTCGATTCGATCACTCCATCATGACTTTATAATTACTGGAGATGCTGCCGTTTTAGAAGGAGACCATTTCGTAGTCGCAAATCCACAATACAGCCTAGACCTTGAGACTGCAAAGAAATCTCTTGTAACTATATTAAGCTATCCTTGCAATCTCTATATTTGTTATCATGGAGGAATTTATACTCCGTAAATAATCGTTACTTCCCTTGTTGTTTTTCAATCGAATTAGCTACCAGTGCTTGATACTGTTCCTCCGTAATCTCGGTGTGATAAAAAAGCTTATAGTACTTTGCCGTTTCGTCCTGCATATTATAGTTTGCTGTCTCTGGATATAAGAGCTCACTCAACCAGATCATACCGATATAGCGATTGATGGATGGTGGATTTCCCATCCAGTTATAAGGACCAAATGGGACCTCATAGTAGGTTCCATTTTGAATTGCTTTTAGCTGCTGCCAATCCTTATCATCCGCAACACTGCTGTAAATGCTATCTGGTGCAAATAAGATCACATCAGGATCCCACAAAAGGAGCTGCTCCATATCCACTGGATTTCCAGTTCCCATATTGGAAATCTCATCTACCGCAGCTTGATTATCGGTTAGCATATCCAGAATCTCTGCATGGAAGGAACCCTTTGCAAGCACGTTAAGTCCATCTTCACCCGTACAGTACACAACCTTTCCTTTTTTATCTTCTCCAATCTTACGAATGATATCCTGTGTGTTTTGATACACTTGATCACAGTAAGCAGCAAGCTCGTTTGCTTCCTCCTGCTTACCAAGCAGTTCCCCAAGTAAGCGGTATGCATCCCCCATCGTAGCCGTTGTCGCCTCAATATGTACCGTCGGAATTCCAACCTGCTCTGCAATACCATCCATATCTTCTACAATTGTATCCTTGGATTCTCCCACATCAATAATGACCTGCGGTGCCACCTTTGCGACTTCTTCAAGATTTAGATTACCTTTTCCATAAAACTGACCTAACACAGGCAAATTGTAATAATCAGTCGGAATGAACTGTTCGGCTGTTTTGTCCCATTCACTGGCAAGACCTACCATCATTTCAGGGGCGAGTGCAAAGATAACAATTTGTGCCAACGAACCAGAGCATGCAATTTTTGTGATATCCGCAGGTACCGTTACTTGGCGACCAGCCGAATCCGTAAATATTTTGGTAGTTGCATCCCCATTTGCATCTGTCGTGCTTTTTATGCCGCATCCTGTCAGCATCGATACCATAAGACAGAGCACCAAAAGCAATGAAATTACTCTTTGTTTCATTTCCAATCTCCTCTTTTCTTTTCTATTTTCTAAAACGTTTGATTTTCGCCCCACTGGGGCTAGTTTATGTTAAAGTTCACTTGCATCCATTCTTATGTACATTACCGTCTTTACGATTCCAATAAAATACTCCTAGGAATGGATACACGAACCTTATCATCATATAAGCTTTGGATATCCACCGATATCCCGTATAAGGCTTCCATTAAATCTGCTTGATAGATTTCCTCTGGTTTCCCAAATGCTAACACTCTACCCTCTTTCATGGCAAGGACTCGATCTGAAAATTGAAAGGTCTGATCGGGGTTATGCGTCGATTGAATAATGGTATACCCCTCTTTTGCCAGCTCCTTCATTTGCGTAAGGACGCGAACTTGATTTCCAAAATCAAGATTGGAGGTTGGTTCATCTAAAATTAAAATACTGGCATGTTGAACTAAGGCTCTTGCCAGTAATACCAGCTGTCTTTCCCCACCACTGATTTTACAATAATCCCTCTTTTTTAGATGCAAAATGCCAAACCTCTCCAGAGCCTCTTCTGCCTGTCTAATTTGTCTGCTCCCAGGTGTCGCAATCGAAGAAAACTGAACGGAAGTCCCCATAAGTACCATATCAAAAACACTAAAATGAAAGGAAGGATTGTGGGACTGCGGAATATAGGATAATAGGGAGGCCCTCTCCTTTGGTGAAAGATATTTTCCATTCCTTCCCTCTAAATGGATTTCTCCTTCATAATCTATGAGCAAGCCAAGTATACATCGAAAGAGCGTACTCTTACCAACACCATTTGGTCCAAGCACGGATAAAAGCTCCCCTTTATTTGCGTCAAAGCTTACGCCCTCCAAGACCTTATGACGTCTATAGCAAAAACCTAGGTTTGAAACTTCTATACTCATGAAAAATCATCCTCTCTTGTAATTAAATAAAGGAAAAAGGGAGCTCCAACTACAGCAGTCAAAATACCAAGCGGAATTTCCGTTGATAATAAATTCCTCGATACATTGTCCACCAGTAATAAAAAGGTTGCACCAAACAACATCGTAGCGGGCATTAAATATCGATAATCATTCCCTACCATTTTTCGCGCAAGGTGTGGAATCACAAGTCCTACCCAGCCAATCATCCCACTGACCGAAACACTCGCTGCGGTAATCAAGGTTGATGCTACAATGATAATGAATCGGATCTTTTTCGGATCGACACCCATCGTTTGTGCCTCGTCATCCCCCATTGCAAGCACATTTAACCTCCATCGCAGTAAATAAAGCGGAATTAGGCCAACTAGCATGGGAAGTAATACAAAAAAAACTTCTCCACTTTTTGCACCTGCTAAGCTCCCCATCAGCCAATAGGTGATGGCAGGGAGCTGGTCAGTCGGGTCAGCGACTAGTTTTACAAAAGAAGTCGCTGCCAAAAAAAGAGAACTCACCATGATTCCCGATAAAATGAGTCCTAAAATACTAGCTCCTCTGGTATGCTTACTAATCTGATACACCATAAACACGGTGACCAGACTAAAGAAAAATGCACTCCCCGTAATCATGGCACTTGTGCCATCAAGGAGTATGGCAAGTGCGGCTCCAAAAGCAGCTCCTGCGGATGCCCCCAATATATCGGGTGCCGCCATCGGATTTTGAAAAACCCCCTGATAAGCTGCTCCCGCGGATGACAGGCAACACCCTACCAAGCAAGCCAAGAATATACGTGGCAGACGAATATTAAATAACACGGTTTCAAGCTGTGGTTTCCAAAACGGCTGAATTGGAACCACCTTCGAACCTAAAATTCCAATTAAATCTTTTGTCGTAATGGGGTATCTTCCCAGTCGAAATGAAATAAAAATCGCCCCAAGCAACAAAAAGATAAGTCCTGTTATCATCCAACGATTCTTATGCATTTTTTTCACCCTTTATCCCTCTTCCAAGCAAGGCAATAATGTCATCCGGAAGTGCCTCTCGGTTTTCTTTGGTTACAGAAAGGAGTATTACCCTCTCATGATCTCGAATACTTTTTGTCCACCCCGTACTATTCTGCTTTACAACCCCCAAAATCGGAGTCTCGCCATTCAAGGCCATGCGTATTTCCCTTTGAAAGCAATGTGCCTCATTTTCTAAGTTTCCACACTCATCCATTACAATAATGGATGCTTCTTGTCTTGCTTTTTTTATCCAATTTGTTCCACAAATGTCGAATCTTTCTATGTTTGTAGAAGGTGCTTCTCCCTTTCGAAATCTGACAACTGCATGCTCTTCATCGCAGCACCTTGGTTGTCCTGCCTCTGACATATAAAGATAACGATCTAAAAGCCCCCTGTCAGAACCAAAGTAGGTTTCAAAACCACCGATCTTACCTTTGATACGAGACAATACCTTCTGTATAATCGTTGTCTTTCCTACCTGGATATCTCCAGTCAAAAATACATGCATGTTACCCCCTCCCTGGTATCGTGAAAATGGTGACATGCTTTTTGTGCGGCAGATAAAGCGGATATTGGTTGTTCGTAGTAGAAACCAAGGCTTTTTCCAGAAACTGCTTCAATTCCTCTTTTGAAATAGCAGGACTTAACGAACAAACAAAACGTTTTGCTTCCTCTTGATTTAAAAAAGGCTGTCCAAATTCATAGGATACTTCTTCTGCTTCATATGGAACCCCATTCTCAAGTAACCACTCCGCAACATGCTCTGGCCTATTGCGATGGAAATTCCGATATTTGTTCGGGAATAAGATCTGTTCGCTTTGATCCCCAACAATAGCGAATAATTTTTTACAAAAAGGCAGCAGCTCCTCTATGCTTCTGCTCCCAAAAAAACTAATGACGATTGCATCAAACTGCTTATTCATCGTGTGAAAATCCATCAAGCTAGGCGTAATGGTATCAATTTTACGTCTTTGTATCTCTTGCTTCAATGCATCAATCGCGTTCGCGTTAATATCGACACAGGTTATCTGCTCGATGTATTTTGCCAGCTCCAAATCCAAAAGTCCCAGTCCACAACCTATGTCACATAAGGTTCTAACATCCTCTAGCTTTGGCACGATATGCTCCGCAATATGAGAGAAAAAACCAGTATATGCATTTGCCTCTTGGTACCACTTTATGGTATTGGTATTCCATTCAAAGTTCATGTGATTGCTTCCCTCCCTTTTAAGGAGGTTTTTACCCCAGCCGTTGAAAGCTTAACAGGCAGAGCGCCCGCAATGATATGGGAAGCCTTTTTGTTATCCGTAATTAAAAACCCAGAAAGATCATAAATTCCACATAACAAAAGAGATGGTGCTAATGGAGTACCAGGACCCACTAAAAAAACTTTTTTTGCAGATTTTGATAATTCCAAAAAACGTGGTAAGGTCTTGTCCACAAAGGAAGATGCACTAATATAAACATAGTCACTTTGTGGCAGCAGCTCCTCACAGGCGACCATGGGAAAATCTCCATCCTCTGGCTGCCATTCTAAAGCAGATAAGTCACAAACAGGTTCGAATAATTGGTCAATATAAGGAAATCGACCAATCATTGTAACCTTCTTCCCTCGCACTTCATTTTGCGTCATAATAAAAGGATCATGGATTCGATCTTCCATTCTTCCTCCCTCGTGATAAGCAGCACCATTTTTTCTTGCAAGCACTGGATTGTTATAGTAGGCATTTATAGCCGCCGCACCAATTGATGCTTCTAATAGATTCCATGATTTCACGCATGCCGCAACTTCTCGAAGCGGTGCTCCTAAACGATCTTTTGTATAGATTGGAAGCCGGCTTGTAAAGGAAAGGGCAGAACTAGCAACACCTGCTCCTTCTCCACTTCGTGCAAATGTAAACCCCGCTCCACAAATCAATTCATCTAACAGAGCATCCTCTGCAATGCCCGCAATTAACGCATCATATAACTCCCACAAACTGTTCCCCCTCTTTCTGTCACTCGAACGCTAGCAAATCTTTCGTGATACATTCCCCATGCCTAAGACCTTCTCTTAAGCGAAGCATCCAGTTATCAACGCGTTCAATCTTATTTAGATTGTCCTTCTCCTCTTGTGTGGTATCCATTATCTTATAAATTCCACCGTTTTTTATCACAATTCGCCGATTCGCGCTTAAAGCAAGCAATGGATCATGTGTGGAAATCAACACAATTTTATCCTTTTTTGCTAAAAGATCGATGGCTTGCCTTCGATTGATTCCAGCATTCTCAATTTCATCAATCAAAACGATTGGAGAATCACTCATAAATGCTGTGTCTGCAATCATAAGCGCTCTTGATTGCCCGCCGCTAAGCTGCGTTATCTTCGTATTCTTCAAAAAAGACTCTCCTGCAAGCTCATTGGCACATAAAAAGCTTTCCTCTACCACATGAGAGGTATCCTTACGCATTCTGCATTTTGCATGCATCTCAAGGAAATCACCAACGCTTAAATCCATAACAAAATTCATATTTTGAGAAAGCTGCGCCACAAGCCTGCCTTCCATCTCAAAGCGAATTTCCTCCTTTACTGGCTTTCCATTCATTAGTATCGTGCGACCAGTCGGCGTGTCCTGCTGCGCAAGACATTCAATATCATTTAGCAGCCGACTCTTTCCAGATCCAGTTGGTCCAACGATACTGATTATTTCACCTTTGTGAATGGTTACCGAAAGCTCTTCTGCTTCTTTTGCTTTATTATAGCCACCTCGTATCGTGATGGATTCAATTGTCTCCATTGCGGCTTTTTGCTGTGAAAAGGTATCCAGAAAAATCGCAAAATTCTTTAATACCTCATAGCGTGTCAGACCAAATTCCTCAAAAAGAGAATCCTCTAGTAATAAAAGCCCTTCAAAAAAAGGCAGTTTACGTTCAATCTCTCCTAAACGAAAGTTATCGAGATAGTCCTGCGCGATTGGATATTGTTTTATTATTTCGTCTAGTACTTGATAATTTAATTGTACAAGAAAATCATTTGCATTCATAATCTTCAAAACTCCATTTTTTTCATCATCCCCATCTGATAAGCTGCTCCAATTTTTGTTTCACCAGTACAATACGAACAAACCGAAGATGGAGTGGTAAAGCGGAGTTTTCGATTTGCAAGGCAATCAATATCCTCTGCCTTTTGTATCTGTTTCGCCAGTAAAAACGTTCCTTGTCCGGTAATTCCATTTATAAAGAAAATTTTTGCTCTTGCATTGACCTGTTTAATATGAAATGCAAATACTTCCCGTTCTGCCTGCGATACGATGTCTCCTTTGGTAACTACTACAATATCTGCAAATTTAAGCATTGGTCCTATTTTCCTGGGCGTATTGACCCCTGATAAATTATCAATGACGCACACCGATAAGATATCTCTTATATAGGGTGAACAACGATTACATAGTCCCGCGCTCTCCGTTATCAAAACTTCGAATCCTGCATCGATTCCCCAAAGTAGAGCATCCTCAATATTACTCACAAAAAAATGATCAGGGCAAATCTTTCCAGAAAAACCAACCCGAACTGGAACCTGCGCCATCTGGTACATATCGTTATCAAAAGAAGTCAGACAATCAAACTTTACAACGCCCACACTCCCTTTTGGTATACCCATGCAAGTAATTAATTGCAAAATTACAGAAGTTTTTCCAGAGGAAGGCGGTCCAGCCACGGTAATCAGTTTCATTTGTTTATCCCCCTAACTTATTTCAAGTATAGAATTCTCAATAGTTTCTGTCAATGCCATTTGAGAACTATTTTACGATACCAGGGTCAAAGAATCATGTGTTTCATGCTTGCATGAAAAAACATGATTCCTTGACCCGCAAAATATGAGCAAAGAGCCCTAACAGGGCGGATTGCGAATCCGTGGTATCGGCACACACTAAAAGCCGGGCAAATTTAAGCTTCTTAATTTGCTCGGCTCATCCAAACGTTCCTTCTTTAATTATTGAACAAAGGAGTTGATAAATAGCGATCTCCTGAATCTGGTAATAAGACAACGATATTTTTTCCTTCATTTTCTGGACGGTTGGCAACTATGGCTGCTGCCTTAAGCGCTGCACCAGAAGATATGCCGACCAAAATTCCTTCCGTTACGGCAAATATCCTTCCTTCCGTGAAGGCATCTTCATTTTCCACTGGAATAATTTCATCATATATTCCAGTATTTAGCGTATCTGGCACAAAGCCTGCACCAATTCCTTGAATTTTATGGGGACCTGGAGTCCCACCCGATAAAACGGGACTAGCAGATGGCTCTACGGCAATAATTTGAATCTTAGGATTTTGGGA
>JASKJZ010000104.1 GCA_030154385.1 Clostridiales bacterium | reverse complement strand
TTCATTTAAACTGTTATCCTGGATTAAAAGGCTAAGAAGCTGGTTACGGTAATTGATAAAATTATCATTTACGTGACTTGTAAACCAAGGAGCCAGGTCAGATACGTATTCGCTATAGCTATTGAGCCAATGAATCGCAGGGAAATGCCTTGCGTAGGCCAAGGATTTATCAAGTGCAAAAAAGCAACGGACAAATCGTTTGGTGTTTTGTGTAACGGGTTCTGAAAAGTCACCACCTTGTGGAGAAACGGCTCCGATAATGGTAACACTTCCTTCGGTTCCATTTAAGTTGCCCATATATCCAGCTCTTTCATAGAACGCAGATAGTCTGGATGCTAGGTAGGCTGGGAAGCCTTCTTCGGCTGGCATCTCCTCTAATCGGCCCGAAAGTTCACGGAGCGCCTCGGCCCAACGAGAAGTAGAGTCTGCCATGATAGCTACGTGGTAGCCCATATCGCGGTAATATTCTGCTAAGGTGATACCCGTATAAATACTAGCTTCACGAGCGGCTACCGGCATGTTGGAAGTATTTGCAATTAATACGGTTCTTGTAAGAAGGAGATTTCCTGTCTTAGGATCGACCAGTTCGGAAAACTCTTCCAGAACGTTCGTCATTTCGTTTCCTCGTTCTCCACAGCCAATGTATACAATGATATCGGCATCCGACCATTTTGCGAGCTGATGCTGTGTCATGGTTTTACCTGTTCCAAATCCACCAGGAATAGCAGCGGTACCACCTTTGGCAATCGGGAATAGCGAATCAAAGATACGTTGTCCCGTTAACAATGGCTTATCAAGAGGATAGCGTTTTGCAGTTGGTCGTGGGACACGGATTGGCCAGCGCTGTAAAAGTGTGAGCTGTTTTTCTTCTCCCTCAGCGGTCATAATGGTGACAATTGGATCTTTTACGGTGTAGGTTCCATCGTCTACGACAGAAGTAACCGTTCCTGAAATAGTAGGAGGAACCATTGCTTTATGAACAATAGCAGTCGTTTCTGGAACTTCTGCTATGATTGTGCCGCCATATATTTTATCTCCGGGTTTTACTGTAATATGAACGTCCCAGAGCTTATCCATATCGAGAGAATCCGCACTGACTCCTCTTGGAATAAAAGCACCGCTTTGTCTTGCTACTTCATTTAAGGGACGTTCAATTCCATCGTATATATTACTTAAGATTCCAGGCCCTAAGGTAACGGAAAGAGAAGCACCGGTACCAACTACTACTTCTCCTGGCTTTAGGCCTGTTGTTTCTTCATAGACTTGAATGGTTGTTTTTTCTTTTGTAAGACTGATAACTTCACCAACCAGATGGCTTTTTCCGACGTAAACCATTTCTGCCATCTTAAATCCGAGGTTACCGCTTAAGGTTATAACAGGACCGTTGATGCCATAAATCTTACCTGTAATCTGCTCCATTGCTGAAAACCTCCTTTATAATGTAAACTGCTCTTTTTCTTCTTCAAATAGGCTTGAAAAAGAACGATCAATTAATATATTTTTGCTGTGAATGACAGCCCTTGTACCACCGATAAAATCAATACTGCTAATGGTTACCGAAGTACCTGTTTTTTCTTCGATGACTTCTTTTTTATCTGCATCGGAAGCATTGATATATATTGTGATTTCATCTTGTTTTGCGTATTTGGAAGCCTCGGTTACCTGATGAATCAAAAGGTTTGTATAATCCTCTGTTTGCATGTAAGAAATAAGACGTGTTTGAATATCATCAAATAGAATCTTTTTAAGACTTTCCACTTTTTCACTAAGCAGGCGTTTGTATTCTAAGGCTTGAAGGGATAAATCTTTATTCTTTTCCTGTACTAGCTTTTGACATTCTGCACTTAATGTGTAGGTTGCCTTTTCCTCTACTTCCCGTTTATGATCTTCGTATATTTTTTCCAAAGAAAGTTTGTATTCTTTTATGATTTCCTCGCTTTGTTTTGTTGCGTCTGCAATGGTTGTATCATAGAAAACGCGCAGTTTTTCTTCTATTGTCATCTTGCAATCCTCCTTAAATCTTTATGCCAATTGCCTCGTTTACATATTTCATAATAAAGTTTGGATCACGTCCTGTTCCATGTCGATCTGGGATTTCCACAATTAAAGGAAGTCTGCGATTTAATTTAACTTCATCAATAATATCAGGAAACTCTCGACCGAACTTTTCAGTGAGAAGAACAATTCCAATTTCTTTGTCGGCAAAGGCTTTCTCTAATTGTTGACGCAGATGTTTTTTCGAATGAATGACTACGCCCTCGACACCTGCCAGGCGCATGCCAGTATAAGTATCGACATTATCACTAATTAGAAACATTTTCATAAATGCATCTACTCCTTAACCTAAAATGGAAAATGATATTAATAAACCATAAAGTGCAACAGACTCTGCCAATGCTACGAAGATGAGCGCTTTACCCATGATAGAGGAGTCTTCACTTAAGGCTCCAATAGCGGCAGAAGCTGCACTGGCAACTGCAATACCAGCACCAATACAAGACATACCAGTTGCAAGTGCTGCAGCCAGATATCTCCAACCATCCACAGCGGTTGTAACAGCGGTATTCGAAACTTCTGCCGCGGACACCGTTCCATTAAACATCATAATATCGGCAATAATTAGGGTTCCAAAGAAAAACACGGCATTGAAGCCTAGTGCTGCTTTGAAGCTGCCTTGTTTCTTACCTGTGAAGAAATAGGCTCCAAATGGAATAATAAATGATAAAACTAAGATACTTACAAGAATAAATTTTGTTGTCATGATAATAATCCTCCTTATTTTTGAACTGTTTTAAATGGACGGAATTCTCTTCCGTTTCCTCTATAAAATCGACTGAACATTTCATAATATTCAAGTCTTAATACCTGAATACCTACAACTAGACCTTCTAATCCGGCAACTAAAATGTTACCCAAAATGATAACAATAAGATTACCGTGTCCATTCGCAACGCCTGCTAAGGAAAGTACAACTCCCATCATGCCGGCATGGCTTAAAGCAAATGCACCAATACGAACAAAGGATATTGTATTGGTAGCATAGCTTAATACAACATCGAATAATTCAACAAACGCCTCAATAAAGAACATACCAACTCCTCCCGAAGGGAATATATGGTTTTTTTGCTCAATCAGGTTGCTCAAGGGCTCCTTTAACATAATGCATACGAGAGGAACTCCAAATAATATAACGAGTATAATGGAAGCAGGAAGCTGGTATCCTACGTAGTAGAGCAGAACACAAAGAGCCACACCTCCGTAGACGATAAAGCCAGCCACACCACTGGAATCAAAAAGGACGCGTCCTATATCGTGAGCACGAAGTGCATTAATAATATTTAGTATCATTGCAAAAAGAATCAAAAATACACCAAAAATTACGGCTGTAATAAGGGTGCTCATGATATTATCCATTGGTCTACGCCAGACCGCCGTAATGATTTCCTCAAATCCAAAAACACTTCCATATAAAAATCCAAATATCGTAGACCAGATACCGGCTACAGAAACGATGCCAGCCAGATTAATGTGTTTGAATTTGTAAAGAATAAAACCGCCGATTGCGAGGCAAAGCCCCTGTCCTACATCGCCAAACATAATTCCGAAAATGAAGGTATAGGTGAGTGCAACAAAAATAGTGGGATCAATTTCATCATAGGCTGGGAGGCCATACATCTTAATGAACATTTCAAAGGGTTTAAAAAACTTTGGATTCTCTAATTTTGTTGGAGGTTTTATTTTATGATCCTCTGGGCAGTTTTGCTTCATACAGTATACCTTAGGATCATTTGAAATTTCTTTGATAAATTCCTTGGTATCCTTTTCACCCATCCACCCACAAAGAATGTAAAATACCTGATGCGTACTGGTATCTGCAGTACATGCAGCAACCTTACGAACATCAAAATTATCAGAAGCTCGTTTAATTGATTGATAGGCAGAAACAATACTATTTCCTCTGTCTGCTAAGATTTGTTTGATTTCTTCTTTAAATTTTTTACTATCGGCACGCAATGAGTGACGCTTATCCACTAAAGCCTGGTAGGCGTTTTCAGGAGTGCCGCGAAACTCTTCATCAAGGGCAACACGCTCAAAATGAAGAAAGGAATAAATGGCATCTACTTGATCGGCCTTTGTTTCTGGTGTGAAATAAATTCCCCAAATAAAATCCGGAGTTCGCTCACATTCGTAGAATATGGTGTCCAGGTTTGAATACACATATTGCGTAAATTTATTGAAATACTCTGGCGCGATTCGTCCAAAGCGAAGCCTTAAGAATTTGAAGGTATGCATTTTATCCAGATCAAAATTCAAATTACGAAAAGGCTCAATTTGACGGATTAAAGCAGAAAGATGTTTATCCTTATCTTTCATATCCTGTCTCTTTTGTGTTATCTGATTAATCTTTAAAAAGGTATCATTAATAAAATCGGTTGCATCGTCAATGTCCATATGATCCTCGGTACAAGGGATGTCTTTATCTAGTTGATCGTAGAGTGATTGTGCCTTTGATAAAAGCTCTTTATAAGGATTATCTACTGCAAATGGCCGCATGTCTTTAGAACCTTCGAACTGGCTCATTGCATTTTCCAGGTGAATTTCATGCCGGCTTAAATAAGTATCAACTACACGGTCGATATCATCCTTAGGACCGGTTATACTTAGATATTTCATTTTTTCTATCAAATCAGTACCTCCTTTACTTAAGAATGTAGTTAAGCGCGAGTGATGAATCAAGACCGTATCGGATACATTCAAGTGCGGTAGTGAGACGGTCTATTTCAAGTTCTTTCATAAAAAGGAACTTAAATATAGTACACATGGAAAAAGGATATTTTTTTTGACTATCCCGATATAATGTGATTAAATTTCGTTCATACAGTGTTTCAATCGAATTGTTTTTGTTAGTGGATGAAGTGTCATCCTCATGATAGCGGGTGCTTGATAGTAGACTGACAAATTCTTCCTTGGTATTCGCCTCAATCAAGCTCATTAATTGATTGGAGGACATACGATAATGGATTGGGATAATAAAGGAATAGATTTGACTTTGGTCAATCTGGTAAAACTTTTTCGCGCGATAAATCGACATAATATTTAAAAAATCAATCTTTTTACCAATAATATCCGTTATTGCCTCTAAATCATGAGATTTAGCAAATTCTTTCCGTCTTTTCCAGACACTAGTAAAATAGAAAATATCTAATTGCACTTCAAAATCATAAAGTGTTGCATTTGTGGTTTGAATCTTTTGAAATAAGTCATAGAACTTCGTGTTTTTTAAGTTAGATATGAATTCCTCTATACTGATACAAGAAGAAAGGGTACGTATATTAAGCTTAGAGTGCTTTTTGAAAAATGGCTCAAATACGGATAAATCATAACTGTCTTCATCGGTAAATACGTTTTGAAGACAGGCTTTTAAGATATTTACTTCATAGCGAAAGAAAAGAAGATCAAGTGCCTTACGTTGCTTGATTCCAGCAAAACGAAAAATTTTGGCATAATCCAGATAAAGTGAATTCATAAGGATATGCTCGATTTCGTTTCGATGCAAAAGTTTCTCATCAGAATTTGCAAAAAGATTTTGATAGGCAGGCTGAGCTTTCAGAAAACTGATAAAATCTGAAACGGAGCTTAAGGAAGATATGTCTTCGTACTCTTTTTCGGTGATCAATTTAGCTTGCATGGCCTTCGTCTTGGTAACGATACCACTATAGCTTAATAGGTCGTTAAACATCGTTTCTCACTCCTATTTATTCACTGATAATTTTCTGAAAGATAGCTTCAACAAAAATATCGTGATTTTTTTGATAGTTTGATTCAACTTTTTGCATATCGGCTTCAAATGAAGCGAGAAGATCTTTTTTTGCGGCTTCAATTTCAACGCGCATTTTATCTCGAATTGCCTCCAGTTTTTTTTCCGTCTCTTGGGCGATTGAGTCTTCTAGCTTCTTGATATCATCGGTCATCTGCTTATAAAGAGCTTTTTTCTCAATTGAGGTATGGTCAACAATTGAGCAGGCCTTCTCTTCAATATCATTCAAATCGTTGAGGATATTTAGAACTTTTTCCATACATTCACTCCTTTCTGGTTGTTCTAAAAAGGCTTAAATATCTTACGACGGTTTCGCCTTGATAGTACTATAATACACCTTTTTTTATAAATTGAAATAGCAATTATGTAAATAATTAAAAAAAGTAAGAAAAATTTTATATAATTTTCACAAATTATGATAGGAATAATGATGTCCCTTTTCGTTCAATAAAGGCATGGAAAGAGGTAGCAAATCGCAATACTTCATATGATAGAAAATGCAATTTTTGTTTATTTTTCAAGTATTTTCAACAATATGCGCGATATTTATAGCATGCCCTTTTTTTTCTAGGTTATGACTTACATGAACTTATTTATAGGGTATCGTATTTTCTAGTAAAAAGCAGTAGAAATACAAAACTTTAGCGGTTTCTTTATTTTCTGACAAAAAAAAGCATGTATTTGACGAAAACATGCAAAGGCGATATAATCAAAGAGAAATAACCTTGCATATTAAAAGGAGAACATCATGCGATTACGAAACATTCCAGGTGCAAAAGAGAAAATCGAAAAAAGCGCCCTGGTCATTCAAAATGCCTCAACTTATAAAGGAAAATGGAACAAATTTTTTCAGAATGAGAATCCGCTTCATATAGAAATAGGAATGGGAAAGGGTACGTTTATTAAAACACTTGCGAAACAGAATCCAATGATTAATTATATTGGAATTGAAAAATATGAGAGTGTATTGATTCGTGCACTGGAAAAGCTAGAAGAGGAGGAAGAGGATATTAAAAATCTCTTTTTCTTATGTATGAATGCAAATCAGCTGAATGAAATATTTGACCGGGAAGAGGTAGATGGTATCTATTTAAATTTTTCGGATCCTTGGCCAAAGGAGCGACATGCCAAGAGAAGACTTACCTCCAGGCAGTTCCTATCGATTTATGAAGGCCTGCTAAAAATGAAAGGGAAGATTTTTTTTAAGACGGACAATCGCCTGCTATTTGATTTTTCTTTGCAAGAAGTAAAAGAAGCAGGATGGCAGTTAGAAGCGGTCACCTATGACCTTCACCACAGTGAATACGCCATTGGAAATGTAATGACCGAATATGAAGAAAAATTTTCCAAAGAAGGAAAGCCAATTCACCGTATGGTGATAAGCCGTTAAAAATGTGACTAAGTTACTGTTATGTGTTAAAAATCTGCATATACTATAGAAAATGAGATTTAGGAGATTGCAATGGGTTTTTCCGTAAAAGAAAAGATTGCAAGGTCTTTATCACATAACAGAAAACTAAACAAGCGAACCTTGCAGGTAAAAAAATCGTGGGATGAAGTCTCAAATTTATTATCTGCAAAACAAAAAAGGAGGAAATAATTATGGAAATGAAATTTACCGATTCTAATTTTAGTCAGGAAGCATTAGATGCAAAAAGCTTGGTTGTTGTAGATTTTTATGCCGATTGGTGTGGCCCATGTAAAATGATGGCTCCTGTTATTAAAGAATTGGCTGCCGAATACGAAGGAAGTGTAAAAATTGGTAAGTTAAATGTGGACGAAAACCAAGCCACTGCACAAAAGTATCGTGTTATGTCCATCCCAACCATGCTCTTTATTAAGGATGGAGAAGTTGTTGATAAGATTGTTGGGGCAGTTTCTAAGGCACAGGTTGTAGCAAAAATTACAGCTCATAAATAAAGCCTTCACTAAAATCAAAAAAAATAAAAAAAGGACTTGCATTTTGTAAAAACATAAGATATAATAATTCTTGCGTTGGAAAAATGCAATGCGCTTCTAGCTCAGTTGGTAGAGCACCTGACTCTTAATCAGGGTGTCCAGGGTTCGAGCCCCTGGAGGCGCATTTTAAGGTCCTTGTTTGGCTACAAAAGGTGGCTGGGTAGGGGCTTTTTGCTTGCAAAAAACCTACTTAGTGTGATAGAGATTCTAAGCTATTAT
>JASKJZ010000103.1 GCA_030154385.1 Clostridiales bacterium | reverse complement strand
CTCCACCAGCTCATAAAATTCCCTTTCCTCCCTTTGTGAAGGATTTTTTTTTGCCGCAGTGTTTAACCGTTTGATTAAATCGGCTTGGACCTCCTTTATCCGATACTCCTTTTCTTGTACTAGTTGATCCAAATAAGAGAGGGGTACTCTCTCATTTGCTGATACGAGTACCCTTCCATCGGATTTGATTCGGATATTAATATTTTTTACTGGTTTTCGAAAGAGCAGGTATTCGATTACACCATCCTTACCTCTCACCTGTCTTTGTATTCCTTCTGTCATTATGTCCTCCTGGTCTATATTAAGAGAGTACCCTCTGTCCTACGACATATTCCTTAATTTTTGGAACACTCGAATGACGGTAAACCGTTTCATTCTCCTTGACTAAGAGAGTCGGTGCCTGACGTATGCCATATCGTTCCACTAGTTCTGTATTTTCCTCTGCAAACACAACCTCATAGGATATATTGGCTTGATCCAGTATTGTTTTTGCTGTCTTACAATTTGGACAGGTCTTGGTTACAATCAAAATATGTTGATTTGGCTTTGCCATCACAACATTTCGCTCACCTCTAAGGTGTGAGGTTCCGATATTGTATAATTTACGTTCCTTAAATTCTTCACTCTTTCCCTCATTCCAGTTTTGAACCGGGCGGTAATATCCCGTAATACGACTATACACTTCCGTTTTCTGTCCACAAGTCGGACAGACATAGACCTCTCCTGTAAGATATCCATGCTCCTTACAAATAGAATACGTCGGCGATATCGTATAGTAGGGCAGCTTATAATTTTCAGCAATTTTACGTACCAGACTTGCCGCTGCCTTCCAGGAAGGCATCTTTTCTCCAAGGAAGGCGTGGAACACCGTTCCTGAAGTATAAAGGGTTTGCAGTTCATCCTGAATATCAAGTGCTTCAAAAATATCCTCCGTAAATCCAACGGGTAGATGAGAGCTATTCGTGTAATACGGAACCCGATTATCATTGCAGGCTGTCTTTATATCTGGATAACGAGCAACGTCATGCTTTGCCAGACGATAGGTCGTGGATTCTGCCGGAGTTGCTTCTAAATTATATAAATCTCCGTATTTTTCCTGATAATCTGAGAGGCGTTCTCTCATATGATGAAGCACATCCTTTGCAAAGCTCTGTGTTCGTTCGTCTGTCATATCTTGTTTGAGCCAGCAAGCATTTAAACCAACCTCGTTCATGCCAATCAGACCAATTGTTGAAAAATGATTGTCAAAGGAGCCCAAATAACGTTTGGTATAAGGATAGAGACCTTCTTCTAATAGTCTTGTGACAATGATTCGTTTGGTCTTTAGCGAACGCGCCGAGATGTCCATCATCTTATTAAGGCGCTTATAAAACTCCTCTTCGGTCTTACTAAGATATGCAATACGCGGAAGGTTAATCGTTACAACACCAACTGAGCCTGTACTCTCTCCGCTTCCAAAGAATCCGCCTGATTTCTTTCGAAGCTCCCGAAGATCAAGGCGCAGACGACAGCACATACTTCGAACATCATTTGGCTGCATTTCACTGTTAATATAGTTTGAAAAATAAGGAGTACCATATTTTGCTGTCATTTCAAACAAAAGCCGATTATTTTCCGTCTCCGACCAATCAAAATCCTTGGTAATCGAATATGTCGGAATCGGATACTGAAATCCCCTTCCGTTTGCATCCCCTTCAATCATAGTTTCGATAAATGCCTTATTCACCATATCCATTTCTATTTTACAGTCTTTATAGCAAAATGGCATTTCCTTGCCGCCAACAATCGCATGTTGCTCGGCTAAATCAGCAGGAATCGTCCAATCTAGGGTAATATTGGAAAAAGGTGCCTGTGTGCCCCAGCGGCTTGGGGTATTTACTCCAAATATAAAGGATTCGATACACTTCTTTACCTGATCATAGCTTAAATTATCCACCTTCACAAAGGGAGCAAGGTAGGTATCAAAGGAAGAAAATGCCTGTGCTCCAGCCCATTCATTTTGCATAATGCCCAAAAAATTTACCATCTGGTTGCAAAGCGTTGCAAGATGTGCCGCAGGTGCAGAGGTTATTTTCCCTGGTACACCGCCAAGTCCTTCTTCGATTAACTGCTTAAGCGACCATCCCGCACAATATCCCGTCAGCATCGACAAATCATGAATGTGAATATCCGCATTTCGATGGGCATTTGCAATCTCCTCATCATAAATTTCGGATAACCAGTAGTTTGCCGTTATAGCACCTGAATTGCTTAGGATAAGCCCCCCCACTGAATATGTAACCGTTGAATTTTCCTTTACTCGCCAGTCCGAAAGCTTAACATAATTGTCAACAATCTCCTTATAATCCAAAATCGTTGATTTCATATTTCGAATCTTTTCTCTTTGCTTTCGGTATAGAATATAAGCCTTTGCAACATCCGCATACCCAGATTCCTCTAAAACCGCCTCTACGCTATCTTGAATGTCCTCCACGCAAGCCTTCTCATTCTTTATCCGACTCTCGTAGTGTGCTGTCGTTTTTAACGTCAGCAAATCAATAATGCTCTCATTGTACTGCTTGTTTTGCGGATCAAACGCTTTTGTAATCGCCGCTTTGATTTTACCCAAATCAAAAGAAACGACACTTCCATCTCGCTTTACCACCTGATACACAGCTCTTCCCCCTCCGTTTACGTTCATTTTCTTTCCTCTATAACCCTAGCATAGAATTTATTTCTTGTCAATAAAAACACTATATATTGTATTGATTTGATTCAAATGTACTAAATATCGTCATGGATTCTCACCACGAAGTTTGGCGCCAATCGAGTAATTTGCTAAGATAGCGGCAAATGCCTCCATCTCCTCCCTTGTATGAGCATGCAAGCCAGGCGCTATAATATCAGGCGATTCTACATACATTTGCAAGTAATAATGCTTAGTCCTTGCTAACCATTCTCCAATAACAGAAAAATCCTCCTGGTTATGAAGCTCCCTTATCACAGTCGTTCGAAACTCAAAGGAAACCTGTTCTCTTTTTAAGTAAGAAACACTTTCTTGAATGGATGCTACGTCAACTTGCGTACCTCCTGCCGTAACCGGATACTTTTCCAGTGTATTTTTTATATCCATTGCAACATAATCAACAAGCCCTCTCTCCACAAGCGAAATCATTTGATTTGGAAAGCTCCCATTTGTATCAAGTTTTATCAAGTAGCCCATTTTCTTTATATCACTTAAAAAGGCTTCGATATCCAATTGTAATAAAGGCTCTCCACCTGTCACACAAACTGCATCCAATAGTCCCTTCCGTTTTTCTAAAAATGCAAAAATCTCCTGCTCGCCCAACAAATCCGAAGATTTGTTCGGTAGAGCAAGAGATGCATTATGGCAAAACGGACATCTGAAATTGCACCCCATGGTAAATACCGTAGCACATATTTGATCTGGGTAATCCAAAAGGGAGGTTTTTTGTAAACCAGCAATTTTCATCTTTATCCATTCCTTTCGCTGATATCTTTGTACGATTACTTGACAACAATTTTACAGGTCGTCGTTACCGATTTTGTTTTGTAGGTTGCCGTCACCGTTATATACGCCGTACCCTTTTTTAGCGCTTTCACCCTTCCGCTTTTGGTGACTCTTGCAACGGAGGCTTTGCTGCTTTCGTAAGTTATCACAGCGTAAACATCCTCTTGTGACAAAGCAGGCTTTAATGTATAGACATCACCCTTTTTCAATGTCTTTTTGGACAAAACGGATACCTTGGTTAGCTTTGGCACAACAACCTTGTCCGTGTATACCGTTTCCCTTCCTTGTGCATCCAATAAATATAGGGTATATGTCGTGGTCTTTGTTACCTTAATCACCGCCTTATTGTCTGATAGGTCAAGTGGAGTTCCAACCTCTCCACCTTCAAAGTAATCCACATCCTTTTCTCCCGTTGCATAAAGTAAGGTAACCTCTTCAGACAATGGATTATTGAGCCGCACCACATATTTTTTGTTGTTGGAAGCATTAATATCCTTTATGTCTGTTTCAACAGAAGCGGGAACCCCTTGATAAGTCAATGCCCCGTATACATCTAAATAGGCGCCATCCTTCACCTTAGAAAAGAGACTATTTACTTTTTTGCTTCCACCAAGAATCCTATTTTTCAGGTCAAGTGCGGATAAATCTCCATAATAAGAGGATAATAGTGCTGCCGTAGCGGTAACAAAGGGTGCCGCCATCGAGGTTCCGGTTGAATATATGTAGAGACCCTCATCCGTATGATTTTTATCCACATAACAGCTTGCAATATCGGTTCCGGGGGCGGCGATATCCACATCTGTCTTGCTGTAGCAGGAAGTCGCGTCTAATTCCCCCGTACGATTTACATTGGCAACCGATATAGTATTATCCAAATCATAGGACGCCGGATACATCGGATATCGCGAGATATCATACCCTTTATTATTTGTTGTCTCGTCACCATTGCCCGCTGCACAGACAAACAGCATGGACGAGTTCTTCATTGCCTGATACAAGGACTTACTATATTGTTCGGTTCCAAGGCTTAAATTACATATAGTAGCACCATTATCTTCAGCATAAGCGATGGCTTTTACGATATCTGAAATGACCCCATTTCGACCTAGCCCCATCACCTTAAGCGACATCAGCTTGACATTCGAGTAGGAGGCAAGTCCTGCTATCCCAATCCCATTATCTGCAACAGCATCAATGATACCCGCTACATGGGTTCCATGCATATCCACCGCAACGGATTCATTTCCTTCGATTTCATATTCATAATCACAAATAACCGGATTTTGGTCAGAAAAATTCCACCCATAATAATCACCTTTATAACCATTTGCATCATTATCAAGGTCACTTAAATAGGTCTCATCTTGATTTTCCCAAATCTTTCCTTGCAAATCTGCATGTAAATAGTCAATTCCCGTATCAATCACAGCAACGATGACCTCTTGATTTTTTCCTGTCCCCATGTCCCAGGCATCCGTCACATCAATACTACTGTTGGCATCATAAAACGCCCACTGTTTTTCACTATAGTAATCGTTCGTATTAAGAAGGTGCACCGTGTGATTGGGCTCCACATCGGTAACATCCGGATCTTGCAGCAGTTCCCATGCAAGGCTAGTCATTTGACTTGGTGCCACCTCAAATAAGGAACAGGTATCGGAAAGCCGCTCTTCTTTCACTCCCTTTGGTAAATGTGAAACCGCTCCCTCTTTGGTTTGATAAGTAACTAACAATTCTCCCTCTGCATACGTAGCAGCCACGTTTTTTGTTGTACTACTTATACCATCATCTGTTTGCACCGACTCTGCCTGAAGGATAAGGGTTTCACCAGTCAGTTGAAACATTAGGGCTAAACTCAATACTATACTCAATACATTACGATATTTCATCTTATGTACCTCCTATTGTGTTTTTCCCACGCTCCTATAATACGCCCAATTCCCTCGCTGCCTTTTGCCAATAGCTCTCTGGTGGACTTCCATCCTCTAAAAGCTTTTGTTCGCTTAGCGCCAAATCATATGCCCGCTTCGCACAAAGCGGACCCATATTTTTCCCTGTCTGCATGGACTTTAAAATACAAATAGGCCATATATAGGCCATATTAAGAAGCGAGCTTTTTAAAAACCATGCCTGCACTGCTTCAAAGGAAAACGGAATGGATAAAAAAGTTGGTTGCCATTTTTCATGCTCCCAAGAAAGATATGCCATATGAGCCATGCATGTTACGCCAATTGCCACACCGACTGATCCAGGATTGATAATTGTTTTTCCCTCGTACGTATATTGCATCTGTCGGTGGGTGTGCCCTGCCAACAGATAGTCCGTATCAAGGGCTTTTAAGTAGCCCTTGGTATTATCCATTCCCTCGTCCAAAAGCTCCTTTGCAGACATAGGCGAACCATGCACTAAACGTATCGGTGCTGTCCCTGGAAACAGAAGTACTTGTGTTAAAGGCAGACTTTCAAACCATGCAAAATCCTGACCTTCAAGTCTTTCATAGGTATACAAAAGGCTCCCTTTGTAGGAGGAGGATGTCCAATTCGCCTCACTCCCACTTCGGTAGCTCAAAAAGTATTCTTCCCGGTTCCCGCGAATACAGTAAACCGGCATTCGCTCTATCCATTCGTAAAGCATCGTAAGAGTTCTTCTTGGTTCTGGACAATCACTGACAAAATCACCCAAAATCACAATCGCATCCACCGGATTTTGTTCGATATAAGCAAGGCAGGCCTCCAATGCAATCACATTGCTATGGATATCACTCATTACCGCTAGCCTCATAATAGTCGCCTTTCGTGTCAAAATCACGTCATTTTTTTGTTACATTTTTCTGCCGCACTGGTTGCAAAACGCAGAGGATTTTGATACTGTATTCCCACAGTCTGGGCATACAATACCACCTTTATTTTGGGCGATTACTTCTTTTGCCTGCGCAATTTTCTCCATTGAAAAATCGATTCTTTCAAATGCTTCGGTAAAATCCTCCCCTAAAATCTCTCGCATTTCCCCGTCTTCTTTGTATTGCCGATAAATCATCTCCCCAATGACACGATACTGCTCGCTGATTTTCCCATTCTCAGACACAATAATCGCATGCTGCTTGGCTGAATCGGTCGCATCCTTTGTCAACTTTACGAACTCACTGCCCATATTGCTTAACTCTTCGCCCATTTTACTGAAAATATCCATGCTCATGACCTCCTTTATTTATTACGGAAAATAATATCATCTCGTCCTGGACCATTGGATATCATGGTAATCGGGAATCCAATGTGCTCTTCTACAAACTCGATATAAGTCCGACAATTTTGTGGAAGTTCTTCATAGGTCTTAATTCCCCTAATTTCACTCTTCCATCCCTTTAATACTTCTATCACTGGCTTTGCCTTTTCAAGAAGCGGTGTAACTGGGAATTCATCCGAAACAGCACCATCGATTTCATATCCCACACAGACCGGTATTTCGTCCAAATAACCTAGTACGTCTAATACCGTAAACGCGACATCCGTTGTACCTTGCATACGACAACCATATTTGGAGGCAACACAGTCAAACCATCCCATACGTCTTGGGCGTCCCGTTGTCGCGCCATATTCTCCGCCATCTCCGCCGCGTCTTCTAAGCTCATCTGCCTCTTCTCCAAATATTTCACTTACAAAGGCTCCCGCTCCTACGGCACTGGAATAAGCCTTGCATACCGTTACGACCTTTTTGATTTCATAAGGGGGAATACCTGCACCAATTGCACCATACGCTGCCAAGGTCGAGGAGGAAGTCACCATAGGGTAAATACCATGATCGGGATCCTTTAGCGTTCCAAGCTGTCCCTCTAATAAGATTTCCTTTCCTTCCTTTATCGCATTCCATAAATAAGTGGATACATCGCATACGAACGGTTCTACCATAGTACGATATTCCATTAAAGTTTGAAATAGTGCCTCTGGTTCTAATAAAGGCTTATGATACAAATGCTCTAGCATCACATTTTTTTGTTCACAAACACGCTTTAGTTTTTCCTTCAAGGAATCCTCATGAAACAGTTCATTTACCTGAAAACCTATTTTTGCATATTTATCCGAATAAAAAGGCGCGATTCCTGACTTCGTAGATCCAAACGATTTTCCAGCCAAACGTTCCTCTTCATATTCATCAAAAAGGATATGATATGGCATAACCACCTGTGCACGATCCGAAACTAAGATTTTTGGCGCTGGTACTCCTCTGTCTACAATCGATTTTACTTCCGCAAACAGCTTTGGAATATTAAGTGCCACTCCATTTCCAATCACGCTAGTCGTATGTTCATAGAATACGCCAGAAGGTAACGTATGAAGTGCGAATTTGCCGTAATCATTTACGATTGTATGTCCAGCATTTGCACCACCTTGGAATCTTACGATGATATCGGCCTCTTTTGCCAGCATATCAGTAATCTTTCCTTTTCCCTCGTCACCCCAGTTTGCTCCTACAACTGCTTTTACCATATTCATAACCTCCTAATATTCACATT
>JASKJZ010000102.1 GCA_030154385.1 Clostridiales bacterium | reverse complement strand
TTTACATCCACAATCATCATCATGTTAAAAAATCCGTCGACAATTGTTTGAGAAATATCTAATATGTTGACACCGTTATTTGCCAGATACGTACAAACCTTTGCAATAATACCAACACTGTCCTTACCTACTACTGTAATGATTGTTTTTTTCATCCTACTCTCTCTCTTTCTGTGCTTATGTTTATGTAAAACCGTTTTTCTTTACCGACCTTAAATCGAAACCAGGCGGGAAGGTAAATCACGGTTCGCAACCTCCATTTGATACCCCATATCCTTGCTTATGCCGCCATTTGACAACTCCAAGCAAACGGTCTGATAGGCTAATTCCGGGTAATTGTTTTCTTTGCTTAAATGACCAAGAAAGATGTATTTTAGCCGTTCTGAAAATAATTGAAGCAAGAGCTTGCCCGAATTATCATTTGACAAATGCCCCACATCACTTAAAATTCTACGCTTTAACGAATAGGGGTAAGCTCCCACCTGAAGCATATTGATATCATGATTCGCCTCTAATAACAAGGCGTCACAGCCAAGCAGATTATTGATAATATAATCATTGTATGTCCCAAGGTCGGTTGCTACTCCAATTTTTCCAACGGTATCACAAAAGGTATAACTAACTGGATTTGCAGCATCATGTGAGATTGAAAATGGATTGACACAAATATCCTTTAGGAAAAAAGAGGTATCGGGTACAATTGCACGAAACAAGGAAGTATCTAGCGCACCAAGGCTTCCCATTCTTTGAATCGAAGCAAGCGTTTCCTTTGTTCCATAGATTGGTACCCGATATTTGCGTGTAAATACACCAAGACCACAGATATGATCCGAGTGCTCATGTGTTATCATGATACCATCAATCGTCTCTGGATCAACATCAATCGAATACAGTCCATCCACAATTCTTTTTTTACTAATCCCAGTATCTACCAAGATTTTTGTGTTATCATTTCCAACGAAAATACAATTTCCGCTGCTTCCGCTTGCTATACTGCAAAGATTCATATTCTCTTACCTCATTATTCCCAATAAATTGAAATCTCATCACCTGGTTTGATTTTTGCTGTAAAATCCGCCTTTTCACCATTAATGGCCTGAATCAAAGTTCTTCCAAGACCTTCTTTTACATCAAACGGATATACGTCCAACACATCAACAAAAATATAGCTTGCCTTACCTTTTAATGTCCTTTGTTCTCCGTTGACAAAAATCTCAATCGTTTGCGTGACAGGCTCTATCTTCTCTTCCTTTTGCGACAAATCGGACTTCTCCTCTGCGATTCCTTCGGTTACCACTTCTTCAACCGCTGCCTCTTCTCTTATCGATTCTACCACATCCTCGGAACGTGCACCCGTTGTAATGGTAAAATTTTCATATATTTTTTCATCCAAGTCAGCCTCTTGATGGTTCACATAAAAAATGCCATGACTTGATATGTCCATAAATTCTAAGACCTGTGCCAGCGTATAATAATTTAAGATTTGAATAACATCGGACTCTTTAATCGCATAAAACCCAGATACCAAAGACCCATTTACCATAACAAATTTTGGGCAGCTTACATTTTTTCCATCAAATTTATAGGTAATGATTCCATTGTATTCCGGAAGATTTTGGATTTCGCACTGTGCATCCGCGCCGATCGTCGAGTATTCAATTTCAATAACATCATTTGATACAATCGGAGTATTGATGCCCGCTGGTTTTCCATTTAATGTAATAACGGAAGCTTCACCTGCCTCGCCGCGTACCATACGAGTTTTCCCATCCACGGTAAAGGTAAGCGTTTTTCCTCTTCTTGGGAACAAAAATTCATTTTGTATACCAAGCTGTAAGGCTGCATCCATAATCGTAAGGCGATTATTATCATAAAGCTTCACTCGCTCTTTGTTAACCGTCACAAAAATAAAGTTATTTTTCTGCTCATAATAATTTAAGCAAATTCCAATTGGCGTTACTAACAGAGAGTCTTTTTTGATTTTTTCATCCAAAAACTCCACTTCATTTAATACCTCTGCGCCACGCAGTGCAACTCGTTCTGCAGGTAATGATAAGTACGCGGCCAGTTCCTTCGTAAAGGAAGGAATCTTTCCGCCTCCGCCAACCACAAATACTGCGCTTACGGTCTTTCCCCCATTTAACTCCATAATTTTATCGGCTACACTTTTGGTTATCATATGTACCGTATCCGAAAGCACGGACAAAACCTCTGCAGGATCAATCTTTTGGGTAAGTCCCATAATATCTTTAAAGCGAATGGCTCTTTTTTTCTCACAGGAGGTCTTTATTTTTTCGGCTGTTGAAAAATCGGTCAAATAGCGTTTCGCAATCTGCTCAGTCAATTCGTCTCCCGCAAAAGGAATCATCCCATAGGCAATGATACTTCCCTCTTTTGTAATACAAATATCGGAGGTTCCTGCTCCAACATCCACAAGTGCAATATTAAGCAAGCGAAAACGTTCTGGAATCGCGACATTAATCGCCGCAATTGGCTCCAAGGTAAGGTTCGCAACATATAGACCCGCACGTTCCACTGCCTGATAAAGACCATCAATTACTTCCTGCGGCAAAAAGGTTGCAATCAATTCCGTTGCGATTTTACTGGCCTTATGACCTTCCAAATTTGAAATAGGATAATCGTTTAAATAATATTTTATTACACTATACCCAACACAATAAAATGAGATGTCCTCCGACTTTGTTTCTTCCCGAATGACCTCATATGCCTTTTCAACCCCTAATAGATCCAGGGAATAAATATGTTCATCGTTGATTTTTGTCTCTTCCGTAAAAGAATACTCGGCCGTTGCCACAATCGTTTTTAATACACGTCCCGCAGCAGCAATACAGACCTCTTCTAATTTAATCCCGAGGTTCTTTTCCAATTCACGCTTTACATAGCCAATTGACTCTGACACTTTATTGATATCGTGAATCTGTCCATCCATCATAGCTCTTGTATCATGCTCTTTTACGATTTGGGCAATCACTTTGAAATTATTTACATTTTCTCGGTATCCTACCGTACCAACAATACTTCTGGTACCGATATCAAGTCCAAACACCAAATGTTCTGGATACTTCATTCCTTCCATCCGGTCTCCCTCCATTAGTTTCGATAAACTATCATGATTCGGTCTATTGTATCATAAATTAACACATTAAACCAGTAAAAATTCGATTTGTCGATCAAGATCCTCCAGATTTCCATTGTTCCATAGGATATGATCGGCTCTTTTTTTCATTTCCTCTTCGGAAAGCTGTGTTTGTATGATCGCATCGATTTTATCCTTCTGATAGCCTCTCTTTTCAATTAACCTTGCACTTCTAAGCTCTATATCCGCACATATTACCCAGATTTCATCACAAAGTGTAACAAGATTGGATTCCAGTAAAATCGCCGCCTCCAAAAAAATAAAACGAGCGCTTCCCTCCTTCAAAATAGCAGCAATTTGTTCCTTATTGTAGGCTTCAATAAATGGATGTACCAATCCATTGAGAAGTGTTCGTTTTTCAGAATCAAAAAATACCAGAGAGCCAAGAATCCCCCGATCAATACTTCCATCCTCTCTAAGAATCTTCTTACCAAAAGCTTCAACAACCCTTTGATAGGTAGAAGTGCCTGGCTGCAAGGCCAGATGCCCTACCTCATCCGCAACAATCACCGGCATTTGATACCGCTCTTTCACGTGCTGTAATAGGAAGGTCTTTCCTGTTCCAATTCCACCAGGTATTCCAATCACTTTACATTCCATCATTATTTCGCCTCATACCAGTTATTTCCCTGCTTGACCTCAATTTCAAGTTTTACTAAAAGATTGGCCGCTTGCTGCATTTCTTCTTGCAAAATCAGAGTCACATCATCGATTTCATCCTTTGCAGTCTCAATCAAAAGTTCATCATGCACTTGCAAGATAAGAGAAGACGCCAGTCCCTCTTTCTTAAGTCTCTCATTGACACGAATCATGGCTATCTTGATGATATCCGCTGCCGTTCCCTGTATCGGAGAATTCATCGCGATCCGCTCTCCAAAGGAGCGTTGCATAAAGTTACTGGAGGATAGCTCTGGTACGGGACGTCTTCGATGAAATAATGTTGTTACATAGCCCTTTTGCTTTCCATCCTCCACAAGCTGATCCAAAAATCGCTTTACACCAGGGTACGTATCAAAATATTTCGTAATATAACCTTCTGCTTCTTTTCTTGAAATATTTAAATCCTGTCCTAATCCAAAGGAGCTGATTCCATACACAATACCAAAATTGACGGCCTTCGCATTGCTTCGTTGAAGTGATGTCACCTCTTCTAGCGGTGTATGAAATACCTCAGATGCTGTAATTGCATGAATGTCCTGTGCTTCCTTATAGGCAGCAATCAGCTTTTCATCTCCTGACATATGCGCCAGAACCCGAAGCTCAATCTGAGAATAATCCGCATCCAAAAAGACATAGCCTGGTTTTGGGATAAAGACCTTTCGAATTTTTCTTCCAAGCTCCATACGAATTGGTATATTTTGAAGGTTTGGTTCTGTACTGCTGATACGACCCGTTGCAGCAATGGTTTGATTGAATTTACCATGAATTCTTTGATCATTTTCGTTAATATAATTTGCCAGACCATCTGCATACGTCGACTTTAACTTGGTAAGCTGTCGATATTCCAAGATCATCGCTACAATCGGTTCTTTATCCTTAAGCTTTTCCAAAACATCTGCTGATGTAGAATACCCCGTTTTTGTCTTTTTAGCAAACGGAAGGTTTAATTTTTCAAATAAAATAACGCCGAGCTGCTTTGGAGAATTGATATTAAAGGTCTCATTTGCCAACGAATAAATGGCTTTTTCGAGCTCCTCAATACGGTCAACTAACTGATCTCCGTATTGCTTTAATGCTTCCCGATTTACAAGGATTCCTCTCTTTTCCATGTCATATAGCGTATACACCAATGGCATTTCAATCGTAACAAATAAATCATAAGCCGCTTCTTCTTGCAGGCGCTCCCTTAGAACAGGCAGTGCATTTACAGCAACATAACTATAATAGGACAAGAATAATGAAAGCTTATCAGCCGCCTTCTCCACGGCCTCAGCAGGGCTCATTTTGCCTATCAGCTCGCCTCTTCCCGGTACGTGGAGCGCTAAATAATCTCTTGCAATCTCTTCGTAGGAATAGTTATCTTGCATCGGATTAATCAAGTACGAAGCTACGCCCAAATCATATACCGAATCTTCTTCGTCAAACGGCAGATAAGGGAGCTGATTTTTTAAATCAAATAATGCGACTTGCTTTTTACTCGCTTTCAACCCATGAATGCTATCCAAAAGGTCGTCCTCCGTAATTGCATCCTTCACAAAAACGGTGGCTGTATGAACGCTTCCCTCGCATGCAAAAGAAAAGGATGCCGCAAGACTTTTTGTTTCCGAAGCAACAAGATACATCCCGACAATATCCACGCTAGGATGCATCATTTTATTTTGAAAACTTTCCCATTCTGACTTATCTATAATCACACCAAAGGTATCCTCAATTGACTCATTTCTGCCAAAGCTTTGGTCAAATCGGGACAATATATTTTTAAATTCCATTCTTTTTACAATATGAAATGCCTCTTCGGTATAAAAGTCCTCCATTTTTGCATCTTCAAACGTAAAATCAAGCGGAACATCGGTATCGATGGTAGCAAGCTCCTTACTAAGCAGTGCCTGCTCATAATATTCCAAAAGATTTTCCTTTGCTTTTTTCGGCGTCACTTCCTCAATGTGCTCTTTTGCCTGCTCGATACTTCCAAAAGCAGCGACAATTTGAGAAGCTCTCTTTTCACCAATCCCTGGTACACCCGGAATATTATCTGAGGTATCTCCCATTAGTCCCTTTAAGTCAACAATTTGATTTGGTGTAACACCGTATTTTGCAAGTACCTGTTCGGTATTGTAATCTTCAATTTCAGTTCCACTCATCTTCGTCTTCGGAATTCGTATCTTGATATGCTCGGTAGCAAGCTGCAATAAATCGCGATCTCCTGATATCAAAGAGACCTCCATCTGCTGCTCCTCTGCTCTTTTTGCAAGTGTACCAAGAATGTCATCTGCCTCATACCCTGGTTTTTCAAGGACTAAAACCTGCATTGCCCTTAGCAATTCCTTCATTATCGGCACCTGCTCTCTAAGCTCAGCAGGCATTGGCTTTCTGGTTCCCTTATACTGCGGATATCGCTCATGACGAAATGTTGGTGCCTTTACATCAAAGGCAATTGCTAAATAATCTGGTTTTTCTTCCTCCAGTAATTTAAACATAATATTTAAAAATCCATATACCGCATTCGTATGGATTCCCTCAGCATTGGTCAAATCTGGAATTCCATAAAAGGCTCGATTCAAAATACTATGCCCATCCATAATCATTATTTTTTTTCTCATAAAGGCACCTCTACTTTTCTAACAAAATTGATATTACAATCATTATTGCAACAATTACTAGTTTTTTATATAAAATCCAACGATGTTTTCTTCGAACTTTTTCCTCCGCACGCCTTAGAAATCGATTGAAATCAATGGGATCTAGTTCCATTTTATCTTCCTCGAGAAGGCGTATACTCGAAAAAATCGCAAAATAGACCTCCACATCCTCCCTGCACGAAGCACAGGTATGAATATGATGCAAAAAATCTTCCAAACTTGACAAATCCAGCGTTTCCTCTACAAACGCCTTCATATTCCGTTGTGTATCCATGCATGTCATGAAATACCCTCCCATCTCAATTTCTTACTAATCATACCATATAAAAAAGACTTTCTCAATGCAATTCCGGGAAAGAATTGCGCCAAGAAAGTCTTATCGCCTAATCTATGACTACGAGATAATTAAGACAGCCAGTCCACTAACTGTTCAAATTCCTCCAGATTTTTTGCACTGAGTGTGGATTTTATGGTAATAATAGAATCCGCAATGGTAAGATCCTTCATTTGACTTAGGATTTCCTTCATACAAGCGCCGGCCTTCGGTGCCCATGAACCGTTTTCAATAATTGCAACCTTACGTTTTTGATAATTCTTACCGCGAAGGTGTACTAAAAATTCCTCCATACAAGGAAATACACCCGTATCATAACTCGCTCCAGCAACTACCAATTTGGAATACTGAAACGCTTTCGTCAACGCTTCCGAGCTGTCACAGCGTGATAAATCACGAACTAATACATTTCTTTGTCCTGCCTTAATTAGCATATCCGCAAGCTTTCTAGCTGCTATGCCTGTATTTCCGTGAATCGAAGCATAGGCAATCAAGATACCTTCTTCTTCCGGTTCATAACTGCTCCAAAGCTTATATTTATCAATATAAAAACCGATATCTTCCTTGATAACCGGACCATGCAATGGACAAATCATTTCAACCTCGAGATTTGCAAGCTTTTTTAAAAGTGTGGTAACTGGTGACCCATATTTTCCTAAAATATTCATATAATAGCGTCTTGCTTCTTCAACCCAGGCATCCTCAATATCAAGGGTTCCAAATTTTCCAAATCCATCCGCTGAAAATAATATTTTATCCGTAAGATCATACTCGACCATGACCTCTGGCCAATGAACCATCGGTGCCATGATAAATTGAAGCTTATGCCGTCCAAGATCTACGATATCGCCTTCTTTCACCACTACACTGCGCCCTGTCAAATCCAAATCAAAGAACTGTCCAATCATTGCAAATGTCTTGGTATTTCCAATAATCTTCATTCCAGGAAACATTTCCGCGAGTATTTGTATACTTGCTGCATGATCTGGCTCCATATGGGATACCACGAGATAATCCGCCTGCTTTCCTTCCAATGCTTTTTCAAGAAGAGCCAGCCACTCATCCGTTGCCCGCTTGTCTACCGTATCCATAATGGTAATTTTCTCGTCCAAAATAACATATGAATTATAGGACACTCCATTTGGCACTGGATATTGGCTCTCAAATAAATCAAGCGACTTATCATCCACACCTAAATATAAAATATCGTCTTT
>JASKJZ010000101.1 GCA_030154385.1 Clostridiales bacterium | reverse complement strand
AAATCTAAGTCAGAAAGTAAAGAAAGAAGCGCTTCTTTGTCACCAATGTCAACGCCCGCTTCAAAGTAAGCCTTGAAAAAGCGATGTGCCACTACATTTCCCTTTCCTTGTTTTTTGGCATACTGAAAAATTTCATGCGCAAGCCTTGTGGTGTTCGGCTTTAGGATATCAAAACGATAGGTAAGGCCGACCTTTGCAGCAGCGGCCACAATGCGCTCGTTGTTTGCTTTGGCCTCTTCATAAGAAATCTGATATTTATCGGCAATGACTTGATGGATGTCCTTTCCGATATAATCGGCATTACTCGTGCTTAGCTCAAAACTTCGAAATTCAATTTCCACTTCATTTTTTCCAGCAAAGTCGTTTAGGGCGAGTTCTAGTTTACGTTCTCCCATATAGCAAAACGGGCATACAAAATCAGACCAAATTTCAATTTTCATGCAATCGTCTCCTTTCTATAAAAGCAATAATACCTCCAATCACGCCTCCTGTCAAAGCCGGAAAAATCCAGCCAAGACCTAAGTCATAGAGAGGAAGGGTTGTACTGGCAAAGGTGATAACGCCTTGCAGATTAAGCGTCTGGGTTAGACCTTCTGGTAATGCTTTGACAAAATCAAAGAAAGCCGCAATCAGGGTAAGGATGGTCACCCATATATAAACGGCGGTGGCTCCTTTGAAAAGCTTGTGGAAGAGAGCCAGTAAAATAAGGGTAATTGCCAGTGGGTATAAAAACATCAAAACAGGGATGGAGTAAGAGATAATCTTACTGAGTCCAAAATTAGCAAAGCCAAAGGAAATCAGCGTAAACAAAACGGCATAGGCTTTGTAGCTTAGGGAATTCGGAAATAGTGAAAAAAAAGTCTCACTAATTGAGGTAATCAGGCCAACCGCTGTCTTTAGGCAGGCTAAAATCATGATGCAGGCTAAGATAATAGAACCAAGACCTCCAAAATAGTAACTGGCAATCGAAGATAAGGCTTGTCCGCCATTTTCTGCGGTTTCGAAAGCACCGCGGCTTTGTGCTCCAAGGATGGCAAGACAGATATAAATGACAGCCATCAGGCTCATACTAAAGAAGCCAGATTTCATGGTATCGGTTGCAATGGTACTTGGATGTTCGACACCAAGTCCTTTGATTACCTGAATGATAATGATGCCAAACGCAAGGGAAGCGAGAGCATCCATCGTATTATAGCCTTCCAAAAAACCAGTAAAAAAGCTGCTCGTTTCATAAGCCTTGGAAGGAGATATGGATGAAATTGCGCCTGCGGGATGAAGCAGTGCCGTTACAATGAGAATCGCTAAAAATGCTAAAAACAAGGGGTTTAGAATCTTGCCGACCCAGGTTAATATGTTGGAGGGGCGAAGGGAAAACCAAAGCACTGCGCCAAAAAAAGCAAGAGAAAAGAGCGCCAAAAACAACGGCTTTTGTCCACCAGAAACAAAAGGAGCAAGCCCCACCTCAAATGAAACGGTTGCGGTTCTTGGGATGGCAAAAAAAGGGCCAATCGTAAGATAGAGTGCACAAGTTAGAAAGACCGCATAAGCGGGGTGAATGCGGCTGGCCAGATCATAAAGCCCCGTGGTTTTGGATAGTCCCATGGCGACAATTCCAAGGAGGGGAAGTCCAACTCCCGTTACCAAAAAGCCTAGTATGGCAGGCCATATGTTTCTACCAGCAAGCTGTCCCATATATACCGGGAAAATCAGATTTCCCGCGCCAAAAAACAGTCCAAAAAGCATGGAAGCTAAATAGGTATAATCCTTTATGGATAATTTCTTTTGCATCGTGTATCCTCCGTTTATAATGATACTATTATTATACCTTCTGCTTTTCAAATGTTAAGTGACGTTATATAATACTTCTATTACAAAGTGTAATAGATAGAATTACAAGTCTGCATAGATGAGGGAGAAGTAATCATTATGGATGTTAAAAAACTGGAAATACTAGTAAAGGTAGTGGAGTATGGGAGCTTTTCACGCGCTAGCGAGGCCTTATCCTATACACAGTCTGGTCTTACGCATATGATGAGCCGTCTGGAGCGAGAGATCGGATTTCCAATCCTGGAGCGAAATCATGCGGGTGTCACCCTCACTAAGAATGGGAAACGCCTGATTCCAATCATCGAAGAAATCATTGCCCAAAATAAAAAGCTCACGCATGAGATCCATCAGATCAATGCATTGGAGGGAGCCAGTATTCGTATCAGTGCCTACACCAGTATCGCTGTGCATTGGCTGCCCTCAATTGTAATGGGGTTTGCAAAGGAATATCCAAATATCAATGTAGAAATCTTTAATGGTGGTGTAACCGACACGTATCAGCTATTAGAAAATGGTGAGGTACATATGACCTTTGGAAGCTATCAGCCGAATGCAAACTTTCAGTGGATTCCATTAAAGTATGACCCAATGCTTGCCATTTTACCCGCCGATTATGATACAAAGGGATACGATTATTTTCCAGTGACCGAATATGAGGGAAAGACCTTTTTAATGCCTTCGTATGGATTTTCGATTGATATCATGCGCGTAATTAATGGGAACGGCGTAAAGCCTCAGATTAAAGAGACTTCTCTTGATGATCCCGCGATTCTTGCGATGGTAGAAGGGGGATGGGGGGTCAGTATGTTATCGGCGCTTGTAATGAAGGGAAATCAAAACCGAGTGCAGGCTCTGCCGCTAGCGCCCGCGGCTGTACGAGAGCTTGGGATTGCACTTCCAATGAATGTCGAGAGCTCACCGATTGTAAAAAAGTTTGTAGATTTTGCAAAGGAAACCATCAATGGACTATAAAAAATGTCCCTCATCCTGGTTGGAAGAGGGACTAATTTTTAATAACAGGCTATTTGTTGAATGATGATATCGTCACCTTCGAGGATTTCCATGTTCACACTGCTGCAGTCTGGGCAGCTTAAATCGCTGTACATCGCATTGAAGACACGTCCGCAGTCCTTGCATTTTACGATACCAGGTACCACATTAAGTTCGAGTGTGGTGCCTTCCATAAAGGTTTTATAGGTTGCAGCTGGCCAAGTAGCTTCTAGATATCGTGGCACAATGCCAGAAAGCTCGCCAACTTCTATCACGACCTTTTCCACCTTTGTATAGCCTTCCTTTTGAATCATACGCTCTATGGTATGTACCATAGAATTTAATACACCCAGCTCATGCATGTAATCTTATTTCCCCTTTCTGCCAACGCCTTCTTTTACAGCCGTTGCAGCAATCTTACCAGAACGAACAATGGCATTTGCAGCAAGCTTCATCGGTAATTTTTCGTAGGTGTCTGGTACGCTGTTGTAGGTGCGTTCCAGATGAATTGCATCAAATTTACACTTCGTGGTACACATACCGCAGCCAACACACATATAGCTGTCAATTTCAACTGCACCACAGCCAAGGCATCGCTCGGTCTCTTTCTTCATCTGTTCTTCGGTAAAGGTCAGACGGTCATCCAAAAAGCTTCCCTTCTTTTCTGGAGAATGTCCGGCACGCTGACGAGGTGTGGTATCAAAGTCTTGCACACCAATTGCAACGTTATTTTTATCAAAGGCATGATATTCTCTGCGGTCACGTCCGTATACCAAGGTGTGACCTGGCTGTACAAAACGGTGAATCGAGATTGCGCCCTCTTTACCACCAGTGATTGCATGGATTGCAAATTTAGGACCAGTAAAGCAGTCTCCCCCAACAAAGATATCCGGTTCCTTTGTCTGAAGGGTCAGGCTATCGGCTACGACCGTATTTCCACGTCCAAGCTCCACTTTGGTGCCATCTAAAAGGCTGCCCCATTGAATAGACTGTCCAATGGAGAGAAGCACAGCGTCTGCGGGTACGACGATGGTATCCGTTTCGTCGTATTTCGGTGCAAAGCGATGATCCTTATCAAATACGCTGACACAACGCATAAACTCAACACCCGTTACTTTTCCATTTTCATGAAGAATGCGTTTTGGACCCCATCCATTGTTGAAGATAACCTGATCTGCCATTGCTTCTTCTATTTCATCTGGAAGCGCTGGCATCTCATTCTTTCCTTCCAGGCAGTATAGGTTGACCGTAGCAGCACCTTCACGAGTTGCCGTACGAGCGACGTCAATCGCTACGTTACCACCGCCGATTACGACTACATTGCCAGATAGAGATGCATCCCGTCCAAGTGCAACGTTTCGTAAGAAATCAACGCCAGTAATCACGCCTTCACTATCTTCTCCGTCAATACCAAGGCTTCTTCCGCCTTGTGCACCAATTGCTAAGTAAAACGCTTCAAAGCCTTGTTTGCGAAGGTCCGCAATGCTAATGTCTTTACCAACCTCAACACCTGTCTTGAAGGTAACGCCCATTTGACGAAGGACATCGATTTCTGCGTTTAGTACCTCCTTTTCCAGACGGAACGATGGAATACCAAGGGTGAGCATACCACCTAATTTTTCTTCTTTTTCAAAAACGGTTACCTTGTAGCCGTCAATTGCCAGATAATAAGCGCAGGATAGACCCGCAGGGCCAGAGCCAACGATGGCAACTTTATTTCCAAGATCGTAACGAAGTGGTGGAACGAAGCGATTTTCTTCTTCTAATTCTTTATCAGCAATAAATTTCTTGATTTCATCGATTGCAATTGGTTCGTCTAGGTCCCCGCGTGTACATTCGCTTTCACATCCGTGTGGACAGATACGACCGCATACAGCTGGAAATGGATTTTCTTTTTTGATCAGCTCGAGTGCGTCGCGATAACGTCCTTGTGAGGCGAGACGGATATAACCTTGTACGGCAATGTGAGCAGGACAGGCGGTCTTACAAGGAGAGGTTCCTTCTTCCGTTACGTTTTCACGATTTTCACGGTAATCTATGTTATAGTTTTTCGAGCTCCAGGAATGATCACGAGCGGTACGTTCTTCTTTATTTTCAGAAGGCGTTTTGGAGCAGAGCTTTTGACCTAGCTTAAGCGCATTTACTGGACAGTGCTCCACACATTGTCCGCAGGCAACACAGTTTTCTTTGTTTACTGTTGCCGTAAAGTTCGAGCGGATTGCATCTGGCGTATTAAAATAGGTGGCAAGACGCATCGAGAAGCAAGAGCAACCGCAGCAGTTACAAATAGCAGCCGATTCTCCAAGACCATCGGTATGCGGCATTTCATGCATCAACCCAATGTCTTCTGCATGCTTGATGATTTCTTTCGCTTCTTCTTTTGTAATTTGGCGTCCGCGTCCGCTTCGAATATAGAATTCAGCGCCTTCTCCCATCTGGATACAGATTTCTTGTTCCATATGAGCACAGCCTTCGTTAATCGCACTGCGGGACTGGCGACAAGAGCAGTCGGATACACTAAATACATCGTATTTATCTAAATAATAGGAAAGACGTTCCCATGGCTGTACCCCTGGCAGATCTTTGATGGCTTCTTCAACCGGGATAATACGCATCATAGCCATACCTTGTGGGAATTTTGCGGCCATTGGTGCGAGACGAAGTCTGGTGTATTCTTCAAAGGCCTTTCCAAGCTCTGGATGTGCAGCAAGCTGTTCTCTGTTATTTACCATCATTTCCAGGATCCCAGGTGCAAAGATATTTAAGAAGTAACGATCCTTATGATCTTCTGGATCTGGGAATACCTTTAATACTCCAGCATAGGTGAGCTGGTCTAATAATTCTTTGGTTTCCGTTCTGCTTTTTCCAGAACGTTTTGCTATGTACTCAAAGGTTCTTGGGACACGAAGTCCTAAGGTCATGGCTACATCTGCCATATCGTCGGTTACGACACAATCCAGTGCATAATATTCCGGCGCGTTTTCATCAATTTTGTTCATGGCGCCAGCAATACCACCGATCATCTTTGCTAGCTTCACAATTTTTGGTCTTAGTTCACTCATGATTTCATCCTCTTTTCTTTTATTTGCACCATTGATCCACTTCTTCTTTTATCCATGCACTAAAGTCAGAAATGCCATCCCCCTTAAGGGCGCTGATGGGGATAATTTTTGCATTTGGGTTTCTTGCCAGTATATTTTTTTTGCATTTCTCCAAATCAAAATTAAAGTACGGAAGAACATCCATCTTATTAATTAATACGACGTCACAGATTGAAAACATCAATGGGTATTTTAGAGGCTTGTCATCTCCTTCTGGAACGGATAGGATCATCGCATTTTTGACCGAGCCGGTATCAAATTCCGCTGGACAGACAAGATTTCCAACGTTTTCGAGGATAACAAGATCCACGTCATCGGCTCCAAGACCCTGTAAGCCTTGGCGTGTCATTTCCGCATCCAGATGGCACATGCCGCCTGTGTGAAGCTGAATGACCTTTGCACCAGTCTCTTTTATCGTCCGAGCATCGACGTCAGAATCAATGTCAGCCTCCATTACCCCAATGCGCAGCTCTTCCTTAAGAGCCTGTATTGTCTTTGTTAAGGTGGTCGTTTTTCCAGAGCCAGGACTTGACATTAAGTTTAATAGGAATACATTCTTTTCCTTTAGCTCGGCACGAAGCTTATTTGCGTCTTCATCGTTGTCTTCAAAAATACTTCGTTTGATTTCTAAGATTTTTACTTCCTCCATTGCACACACTCCTTTTTTCATTACTCTGGACACGCTAGGTGTCTTTATCGTTCTGGTTTGTCCAGGAATATTCATTTCGTTAATTTTCTAACATATCTATTATAAGATATTCGGATGTTACTGGCAATATTGCAAAAAAAAACTGTCGTTTTCCCAGTGTTTTTTCTTTGAATTTGTTAATTTTGTATGATAAAATGATTGTGGTTCGTGGTATAACCACAGCCAGAAGGAGACGGGTTTTATGGAATTTCAAAAGCTATGTGCACTCAGTTTAAAGGATCGTTTTATTTGCGAAATCCGAAATCTCATTTTATCGGGGCATCTTCCAATTGGAAGCAAGCTGCCGCCAGAGAGAGAAATCGCAAAGCAGATGCAAATTAGCCGTGCGGTGGTAAATGGTGGCTTTGCGGAGCTTGAAAAACAAGGCTTTTTAGAAATCATTCCAAGACAAGGGGTTTATGTCGCGGATTATGGGAAAAAGGGGAATATCGAGACACTGAATGCAATCATGGAATATCATGGGGATAAGCTAGGATATGCAGAGATTTGCTCGATCCTAGAGGTCAGACGTGCACTGGAACATGTTGTAACAGAGACTGTGATTAAAAATGCCACAGATGAGGATATCTATGCACTTGAAGGGTTATTGGAGGAAATTAAGGATGCCAAGTCGGTGCAAGAGGTGACAGAGGCCACCTTCGCCTTTCATCACCGTCTTGCGGTAATCGGAGGAAATAGTATCATGCCGTTAATTTATATTTCCTTTCAACCGGTTGTGACACAGCTTTGGAAGCGCTTTTGCGTGAGACTTGGCACCGGGGCATTATATGAAAACACACTGGCGCTCTATAAGTGCATCAAAAGCCGGGACCAAATGGCTGCCAGGGCTTGTACGGACAGCCATATGGATGAAGCAATCATAAGCTCCGAGCGAATTTTCTGATAGAATAAATTCGATACCACTCTTTACCAGACACAAAATATCGAGAATTGCGATTTAAAATAGAAAGAAAAACCACAAGACATCAAAAGTCCTGTGGTTCTTTTTTTACCTGTTGCAGTTCTTGCTCCAGGTAAGAAATCAATGCCCGTCTCTCTTTCCAAATAGGAGCAGTTTGTGCCAAAAGCTCATTAAAATATTCTTCAAATGCTTTAATAAACAAAGGTTCTTCGATGAAAAGAGAAACTGCATTTGGGTCGCAGGTGGAAGGGGAAATTATTAAGCCTACGCCTTCTTTTAGCAGATAGCTATATTCAGGGGTTAAGAGAGTTTCTTTTAACTGGCTGGAGAGAAGGGCAAGCGTAAAGGTCTTTTTTTTTCTTAACAGAGAAAGGATATAAGAAAGAATCGAGGAAAAATCTGCGCTTGTTAACATAATGTATTCCTTTCCAAAGCAATGACTAAAACAGAGCCGTTTCGTTACAAGCAGTTCTCTTAATGAATTCAAATGCAATATGTGTTTACTTAGATAATGCTCCATGCTTTTGATAAAAGCATGCTGACA
>JASKJZ010000100.1 GCA_030154385.1 Clostridiales bacterium | reverse complement strand
GAAAAGTATGAAAATCTCTTTCGCCATTATGCATGGAAATATGGAGACCGTGTATCGGCTAATATTTATTATTCCAATGATATGTCACATAAGATATATGCGGGCTGCGATGCTTTTTTGATGCCTTCTTTATTTGAACCATGTGGGCTAAGTCAGTTGATGAGTCTTCGTTATGGTACCGTTCCGATTGTGAGGGAGACGGGAGGATTAAAGGATACCGTTGTACCTTATAATGAATATGAAAAGACAGGAACCGGTTTTTCTTTTGCAAATTATAATGCACATGAAATGCTTGCTTGCATTCAATATGCAAAGAAAATCTTTTTTGGGAAGAAACGGGATTGGAACAAGATAATAGAACGAGGAATGGAGCAGGATTTTTCTTGGGGTAATTCTGCAAAAAAATACCAGGAATTGTATGACACCGTTGCAGGAGATAAAGAGAAATAGCCCTTATTTCGCCTGTTTTCCAGGTTTCGTTAAAAAAATGGCAAAAGATACTTGAAATTTAATCCTGCATTGGTTAAAATACAAGTAAGTTTGCGAAAGTTTTTCTTTGCAAAATTATTATATTATTCTTAGGAGGAATTAATCATGGCAGTAAAAGTTGCAATTAATGGTTTTGGACGTATCGGACGTCTTGCTTTCAGACAAATGTTCGGAGCTGAAGGATATGAAGTAGTAGCAATCAACGACTTAACAGATCCTAAAATGTTAGCTCACTTATTAAAATATGACTCATCACAGGGTAGATATGATGGACATACCGTAGAAGCTGGTGAAGATTTCATCACCGTAGACGGCAAGAAAATCATCATCTACAAAGAGCCAAAGGCAGCAGATCTTCCTTGGGGAGAAATTGGAGTTGATGTAGTACTTGAGTGTACTGGTTTCTATTGCTCTAAAGAAAAATCTCAGGCACACATCGATGCAGGTGCTAAAAAAGTTGTTATCTCTGCTCCAGCAGGAAATGACTTAAAGACAGTTGTATTTAGTGTAAATGAAGATGTATTAACAAAAGAAGATACTATCATTTCTGCAGCTTCTTGTACTACAAACTGCTTAGCTCCTATGGCAAAAGCATTAAATGATTATGCACCAATTCAGTCTGGTATCATGGCTACAATCCATGCATACACAGGTGATCAGATGATTCTTGACGGACCACATAAAAAAGGTGACTTAAGAAGAGCACGTGCTGGTGCAGTGAATATCGTTCCTAACTCAACAGGAGCTGCTAAGGCTATTGGTCTTGTTATTCCTGAATTAAATGGAAAATTAATCGGTTCTGCACAGCGTGTACCAGTTCCTACTGGTTCAACTACTATCTTAACAGCAGTTGTTAAGGGCGCCGATGTATCAAAAGAAGGCATCAATGCAGCCATGAAAGCGGTAGCAAGTGAATCCTTTGGATATAACGAAGAAGAAATCGTATCTTCTGACGTAGTTGGTATTCGTTATGGTTCATTGTTTGATGCAACTCAGACCATGGTTTCTAAAATTGGTGATGATTTATATCAGGTACAGGTTGTTTCTTGGTATGATAACGAAAATTCATACACCAGCCAGATGGTACGTACAATCAAATACTTCGCTGAATTAGCTTAATTTACGAAATATTATAGACCTATTGGGGTCCGGTCTTTTAAGGACCGGGCCTTTTATCATTACGAAAAGTGTTTTTGAGAAACGATAAGAAAGGGGTTTGACGATGTTAAACAAAAAATCAGTTGATGATATCAATGTAAAAGGAAAAAGAGTGCTTGTTCGTTGCGATTTCAACGTACCACTTAAGGAAGGTAAGATTACCGATGAAAATCGTTTGGTAGCAGCACTTCCTACGATTAAAAAATTAGCTGCGGATGGAGGAAAAATTATCCTTTGTTCTCACCTTGGAAAACCAAAGGGAGAACCAAAGCCAGAGTTATCGCTTGCTCCAGTAGCAGCTCGTCTTACGGAGTTATTAGGACAAGAAGTAAAGTTTGCAGCAGATCCTGAAGTAGTAGGTGTAAATGCAAAGGCTGCGGTAGAAGCGATGCAGGATGGAGAAATTGTACTCCTTGAAAACACACGTTATCGTGCAGAGGAAACAAAAAATGGCGAGGCATTTAGTAAGGATCTTGCTTCTTTAGCAGATGTATTCGTAAATGATGCATTTGGTACTGCACATCGTGCACATTGCTCCAATGTTGGGATTACCCAATACGTGGATACAGCAGTTGTTGGATACTTAATGCAAAAGGAAATTGATTTCCTTGGAAATGCGGTAAATAGTCCAAAGCGTCCATTTGTTGCAATTCTTGGAGGTTCTAAGGTTTCTTCTAAGATTTCGGTTATCAACAATCTCTTAGATAAAGTAGATACGTTGATCATTGGTGGTGGTATGATGTTTACCTTCATCGCTGCAATGGGAAAAGAAGTAGGAACCTCACTTTTGGAAGAAGAATACAAACAGTACGCATTAGATATGATTAAAAAGGCCGAGGAAAAAGGCGTTAAACTTTTAATTCCAGTGGATACCGTGATTGCTGACAGCTTCTCAAATGATGCAGCAATTAAAACCGTAAGCTGTGATGAAATGTTACCTGGATGGATGGGACTTGATATTGGACCAAAAACAGAAGTATTATTTGCAGATGCGGTAAAAGATGCAAAAACAGTTGTTTGGAACGGACCTATGGGTGCATTTGAAATGCCTAATTTCGCATCTGGAACCGTTGCAATTGCAAAAGCATTAGCAGATATTGATGCTACTACCATTATCGGTGGTGGAGATTCTGCTGCAGCTGTTAATCAGCTTGGATTTGGCGATAAGATGACACATATTTCAACTGGTGGCGGAGCTTCTCTTGAATTCTTAGAAGGAAAAGAATTGCCAGGTGTTGCAGCAGCAAATGATAAATAGTCTAAGAATAGGAGATGTGTCATGCGTAAGAAAATCATAGCGGGAAACTGGAAGATGAATAAGACACCAAGTGAGACCGTAACTTTAATTAATGAATTAAAACCTTTGGTTGCAAACGAGGAAGTGGATGTCGTATTTTGTGTACCAGCCATTTCTCTTACTACAGCAATGGAAGCTGCAAAGGGCTCTAATATTTGCATCGGTGCAGAAAATATGTATTTTGAAGAGAGTGGTGCCTATACTGGTGAAATTGCGCCCAATATGTTAACGGATATTGGAGTGAAATATGTCATCATTGGACATTCCGAGAGAAGAGAGTATTTTGCAGAAACCGATGAAACGGTAAATAAAAAAGTAAAGAAAGCGTTTGAACACGGAATTACACCAATTGTATGCTGTGGAGAGTCTCTTACTCAAAGAGAACAGGGAATCACGATTGATTGGATTCGTCAGCAGATTAAGATTGCTTTTCTTGATGTAACAGCAGAGCAGGCAAAGGCGGCTGTAATCGCTTATGAGCCAATTTGGGCAATCGGGACTGGAAAGGTTGCTACAACCGAACAGGCACAGGAGGTTTGTGCTGCAATTCGTGTTTGTATCGGCGAAATCTATGATGAAGCAACGGCTGCTGCGATTCGCATTCAATATGGCGGTTCTGTCACTGCGGATAGTGCACCTGAGTTATTTGCACAGGCAGATATTGATGGTGGATTGGTTGGCGGAGCATCCTTAAAGCCAGATTTTGGTAAAATTGTAAACTATAATAAGTAGAACAATAAAAATAAGTTGCAGTATTAAATATATTGAAAAGAGGTTCCAGATTAATTGGAACCTCTTTTCTTTTTTTCTGCTATTGCGTATGTGAAATGTAGTTGAATTACCGGGTAAGGATATATTATAATAAAAAGCGACGATGAAATTTTGATGAAGAAAGCAGGCAACGAATATGAAATGGATGAAAATAGCAGTGGATACTACAACGGAAGCAGTTGATTTTATAAGCAATTTATTTGATGAGCTGGGACTCGAAGGCATCCAGATTGAAGATAAAATACCGCTTAGTGAAGAGGATAAGCAGGCAATGTATATTGATATTTTACCTGAACTTGAGCCAGACGATGGATGTGCAGTTGTAAGCTCTTATGTAGAACCATCCACCGACATGAAGCAGCTCGTAGCGGATATGAAAGAAGGACTTAAGGAACTTTCCATGTTTGTAGACATTGGAAAAGGTGAAATTCATGTCGAAGAAACAGATGATCAGGATTGGATTAATAATTGGAAGGAGTTTTTTAAACCATTCCGTGTGGCAGATGATATCCTAATTAAGCCAACCTGGGAAGAACTTAGTGAAAAACAGGACAGCGATATTGTAATTGAAATTGATCCAGGAACTGCATTTGGTACTGGAAGTCATGAAACGACAAAGCTTTGTATCGAAAGCCTGCGAAAGCATATTAAAGCTGACACGAAGCTTTTGGACATGGGCTGCGGAAGTGGAATCTTATCGATTATAGCGGTAAAATTAGGAACAAACTACGCTGTGGGTGTCGACATTGATCCAGCAGCGATTGAAGCAACGTATGAAAATGTTTTGGTAAACCAAATACCAGAGGATAAGTTTTGCGCATATGCGGGGAATGTATTGGCGGATGAAACCTTACAGGATAAGCTTGGGATAAAAGCTTATGATATTGTAGTTGCTAATATATTAGCAGATGTGATCATTCCAATGTCAGCAATTGTTGATAAAAATTTAAAGCCAGGCGGACTTTTTATCACTTCAGGCATCATTGATATGAAACGGGATGAAGTGGAAGCTGCCCTGATTGAAAATGGTTTTACCATTTTGGAAGAAAATCATATGAAGGATTGGGTATCATTTGTTGCAAGGAAATAAGAGATGCCACGATACATCGATTGAAATTTGAAAAAAATTGACTTTTTTGGTCAGAAGTGATATCATGACAGATGCTGTGTTTCGTTATCGAACGGATAACAAAAGATCGTGAGGAAAATAATGCATTGCTTTTATGTAAACAAAGACCAGATACTAGAAGATCGGATTAAAATTCTGGGTGAGGACGTCAATCATATCAAAAATGTACTTCGTAAGTCACTTGGTGAGCAATTGCTCTTATGTGACAAGGAAGGTCTGTTCTATACAGTGCAAATTGATACACTTGACGCAAGGGAAATTTGGACAAGGATACAATCAATCGAAGCTGCCAAAACAGAGCTTCCTACCAAAATCTATTTATTTCAAGCGCTTCCAAAGAAGGATAAAATGGAACTGATTATTCAAAAAGCGGTCGAGCTTGGAGTTTACGAGGTTATTCCGGTGGCGTCTACTTTTTGCGTAATGAAGTTAGAAGATAAAAAAAAGGAACAAAAAAAAATAGAGCGCTGGCAGGCAATCAGTGAAGCAGCAGCAAAGCAATCTGGACGAGGAATTATTCCATCCATTCATACACCGGTTAGCTTTAAAGAGGCCATTACGATGGCAGGGCGATTGGATGCAGCAGTGATTCCGTATGAAAATGCAGAGGGAATTAAAGCTTCCAAGGAAGCAATTCTTAACCTCTCAAAGAAAACGGCAGTTGGTATTTTCATAGGACCAGAGGGGGGCTTTTCTACGGAAGAAATCGAACTTGCAAAGAAGGCTTCTGTTGATCCGATAACTCTGGGTAAGCGTATTCTTCGTACGGAAACGGCGGGATTTACAATTTTGTCGCTTTTAATGTTTGAAATTGAGCAAAACAGTGAAAAATGAAAGGTAAAACAGATGGAGTTGGTTACATATCTGGATAATAGCGCTACTACCAAGCCCTTTGAAGAAGTAGTGGCAGTCATGAATGAGACCTTAATAAGAGATTTTGGAAATCCCTCCTCCCTACATACAAAAGGAATGGAAGCGGAGCAGTATGTAAAAGAAGCAAGAAAAATATTGGCACAGACCCTAAAAGCGAAGGAGAAGGAAATTATTTTCACCTCTGGAGGTACGGAGTCAAACAATATGGCATTGATTGGAGCTGCTTTGGCAAATCGTCGGGCAGGGAATCATATTATCACCACTTGTATTGAGCATCCTTCTGTTCATAATCCTCTTCTTTTTTTGGAAGAAATGGGCTTTGAAGTGACCTATTTACCAGTTAATCAAAATGGTCACATTAACTTAGATACCCTTCGGGATGCGATTCAAGATACCACAATTCTTGTTTCTATTATGTATGTGAACAATGAAATCGGAGCCGTTCAGCCAATTGATATAATTGCAAAAACAATTAAGGAAAAGAATCCATCCGTACTATTTCATGTAGATGCGATACAAGCATACGGGAAATATCGCATATTCCCAGAACGAATGGGAATTGATCTTTTGTCGGTAAGTGCGCATAAGGTTCATGGCCCAAAGGGTGTCGGTTTCTTATATGTGAAAGATAAAGTTAAGATAAAGCCACTTATATGGGGCGGTGAGCAGCAAGGTGGTATGCGCTCTGGAACAGAGAATGTTCCAGGTATTGCGGGTTTTGGAAAAGCAGCTTCGATTGTCTATGACAAAATGGAGGATAAGGTGTTGCAAATGTATCAGCTCAAGCGGTACTTGATCGCACGTGTACAAGAGCTTCCAAATGTTTGGATTAATGGAGTGGGAACAAACACGATCGAGGATACAGCGCCGCATATTATCAGTATCAGTTTTTCGGATGTCCGTAGTGAGGTACTGTTACATGCGCTTTCTGATCGAGGAATCTTAGTATCCTCAGGCTCTGCCTGTGCATCGAACCATCCAAGTATTAGCGGTACCTTAAAGGCAATTGGAGTGAAAAAGGAGTTGCTTGACAATACGATTCGAGTGAGTTTGTCGGAAATGACAACAAGAGAAGAGATTGATTCCTTACGAAAGGCGCTGGAGGAGATACTTCCCATGCTTCGCCGATTTGTAAGAAAATAGAGTTGATGATAATGGAAATGAAAGTGGCACTCCGGTGCAGAAATGAGGAAAATTATGTTTCGAGCATTTTTGATTAAATATGCAGAAATTGGAATAAAAGGAAAAAATCGATATATTTTTGAAAATGCACTACGCGATCAGATTAAGTTTGCCCTGAAAGAAGTCGAAGGTGAATTCGAAGTAACAAAAGAGCAGGGAAGAATTTATGTAGAGGCGCAGACTGCCTTTGATTATGATGAAACAGTGGATGCTTTGCAACGTGTCTTTGGTATTGCACAGATTTGTCCGACGGTCTTAGTAGAGGATTGTAGTTGGGAAAGTCTTACAAGTGCATGTGAAGACTATGTAAGGAAGGTTTATGGCGACCGTGATATGACCTTTAAAGTGCAGGCAAAACGTGCGGATAAGACGTATGATAGAACCTCGCCCAAAATCTGTATGGATATGGGAGAACATCTGTTGAAGAAATTTTCAACACTGAAGGTAGATGTCCACAACCCAGAAGTCTATATTAATGTTGAAGTTCGAAATAAAGGATATATATATAGTAAGACGATTAAGGGACCAGGCGGTATGCCAGTTGGCACAAGCGGTAAAGGCATGCTTTTATTGTCGGGAGGTATCGATAGCCCGGTTGCTGGCTATATGATAGCCAAACGAGGCGTTACACTCGAAGCAACTTATTTTCATGCACCACCTTACACGAGTGAACGTGCCAAACAAAAGGTCGTGGATTTGGCAAAATTGGTTGCACGTTATGCAGGACCGATTAAGCTGCATGTCATTAACTTTACGGAGATTCAGCTCTATATTTATGAAAAATGCCCGCATGAAGAGTTAACGATTATCATGCGCCGCTATATGATGCGTATTGCAGAGCGTATAGCGCTTGAAAGCGGATGTTTAGGTCTTATCACAGGGGAGAGCATCGGACAGGTGGCAAGTCAGACCATGCATAGCCTGGCTTCGACGAACGAAGTATGTACGCTTCCTGTTTATCGTCCATTGATTGCCTTTGATAAACAAGATATTGTTGATATTTCGGAGAAGATTAATACCTATGAGACTTCTATTTTGCCATTTGAAGATTGCTGCACGATTTTTGTAGCAAAACATCCCGTTACCAAACCAAATCGCAAGGTGATTCGTTGTTCGGAACGGAACCTGGAAGATAAAATTGATGAAATGATAGAAACGGCAATTGCCACAGACGAAATTATTATTTGCCAGTAGCAAAGTTTGAAAATAGAGTTCGGAATACAAAAAAATGCAAGCATTTTGCAATGCTTGCATCCGTTTCTAATAGTAACCCGAT
>JASKJZ010000099.1 GCA_030154385.1 Clostridiales bacterium | reverse complement strand
GAACTATAATTTCGGAGCCGTCACTGATGCCGCCTAATATACCGCCCGCATGATTACTTTCCTTTTCCAGATTCCCGTTTTTTCCTTTTTTAAAAAAATCATTATTTTCATAGCCTGTTGACTTCGAGGCTAAAAATCCATCCCCAATTTCAAAGCCCTTTACCGCTCCAATGGACATCACAGCCTTAGCCAAATTTGCATCCAGCTTATCAAATACAGGCGCCCCCACTCCTGGTGGCATGCCCTCTACAATACATTCGACCACACCGCCTACGGAATCCATCTGCGACATTTTTTCTTGTAACAAGAGCTCTGCTTGCTTGGATGCTTCTAGATCTGGCATACAAAAAACGCTGTCTTTGATGGATTCTTTGCTGCATTTCGTATAATCAATCGAAATTTCACCGATTGATTTTGTATACGCTGTTACCTGTATTCCTAATTCTTTTAATATTTCCTTTGCAATCGCTCCGGCCGCTACCCTTCCAATCGTCTCTCTTCCAGAGGATCTGCCGCCTCCCCGGTAATCACGAAATCCAAACTTTTGATCAAAGGTATAATCTGCATGTCCTGGGCGATAATAGGAAGCAATTTCACCATAATCTTTTGATCGCTGATCTTCATTTGGAATCATCATAGAAATAGGAGTACCTGTCGTTTTTCCCTCAAATATACCCGAATAAATCTCTACCCTATCTCCTTCTGACCGTTTGGTACCATAAGGATTGCTCCCAGGCTTCCTGCGATTCAATAACTTTTGTATCATCTCTTCCTCAAGAACAAGTCCTGCTGGACAACCATCGACAACAACTCCAATTCCTTTCCCATGAGACTCTCCCCAGGTCGTTACCCGAAAAAAATTACCAATACTTGATCCTGCCATCTGCTCCTCCTTAATATAACGTATATTCTCTATTCCAAGTTTTTCGAAAGGCGCTCCACAATACTTTGCATGCACCCATCCTCAAAAGGTGTATATAATCCCACTTCCTTTATCATATTGGTATAGTAATCACTAGCTGAGAGCTTACATAACGTAAGATAGCTCTCCCAAGCTGCCTTATAGTCTTGATCCAACCAACCCTTATACTGGAACGCGCAGGTCTGAGCAAGGCAATAGTCGATATAATAAAATGGATAATCATATATATGATGCTGCTTCTGCCAAAATCTACCTTCTGATAAAAAGGTATTGTCCTCATAATCCAAATGTGGCTTATATTCCTTTTCCAGTTTTCTCCATACATGATGGCGCTCGATTGGCGTCATATCTGGATTCTCATAAATGGCATGCTGGAACTCATCAACCATCGTGCCATATGGAATAAATGCCGCGGAATCCTCCAAATGCATCGCAATATAGTCATCCGTTCTATCTCCAAAAAATAACTTCATCCATGGTTCGGTAAAAAACTCCATCGACATTGAGTGTACCTCAGCCGTCTCCATCGTTATATCAGCATGCTCGCGGATTGGGTCTTTTCCCGATAAAAAGCCCTGAAAGGCATGTCCACATTCATGCGTGATAACGTCGACATCTCCACTTGTTCCATTAAAATTAGCAAAGATAAACGGTGCCTGATAAAGTGGCAAAAAGGTCATATATCCACCCGTTTTTTTTGTTTTTCTTCCGAGCACATCAAACAGCTCGTTTTCTCTCATGAAATCAAAAAATTCCTTTGTCTCACTCGAAAGCTCTGCATACATCTTTTGTCCATTTTTTAATATTTCTTCCGGTGTACCAATTGGAGCAGGATTGCCATTTAAAAAATAGACTCCTTCATCAATATAAGACAACTTTTGAATTGCAAGACGCTTCCGTCTTCTTTCATGTAACTCACTCACAAATGGTACAAATACTTCTTTTACTTGCTTGCGGAAATTTTCCACCATCTGCTTATCATAACAGTTTCTCGTCATGCGATAATAGCCTAGCTCAATATAATTATCATAGCCTAGCTCCTTGGCCTGTTTGGTACGATTTTTAACTAATTTATCATAAATTTCATCGAGCTTTTCTGCATTCTCTTCGAAAAATGCGGTATAGGCTTTATATGCTTTTCTTCTGGTTTCCCGATTCTCACAGGTAAGGTATTTACGAAGAAGGGACAAATTTAAGGTATCTCCTTCCCAGGGAATTTGTGCGCCAGCAAGAAGCTTATCATATTCCGTTGTCAAACTGTTTTCCTCCTGCATCAGAGGAATCAATTTTTCATCAAACGCCTTCATACTCAGTTCTATATTTTTAAATGCAACTGCTCCAATCTTCTCTTCCAGATATGAGCGATAAGGAGACTCATACATAAGCTTTGCATAAGCAACACTTAGATTACTGATCTTTGGCATAATCTCATCATAATATTCTTGTTCCTTATCATAAAAGACATCCTTCGTATCAATATCATGACGAATTTGCGCAATCGTGATATACGTATTGATGCGATCCGATAATGCATATTGCTTTTTATGGATTTCAAACTGCTCTTCTCCATTTTTGGCCTCTTTAAATTCTTTCATTAACGCCTGATACTGTTCTTCTATTTCTTCATATTGTATTCTTTCATATGGCATTTCACTAAATTTCATCCTCATAACCTCCTTATATATTGTTGTTAGTATACCACGATTTTTCAAAAAAATCTTTACTATTTTTACAATTAATGCTATTATAGTTTTACGTTTTGACCCAATTAATTAAGGGAGGATTGTCCTATGAAGCACCTTTTACATGACAATTCAATAGTGAACTTTACAGCATGCCAAATAGGGCATGCTTTTTTATTATCTCTTTATCCTAGCAGAGTGATAATGAAATAAGATAACAGGAGGCATATTATGACATCTACTATTTTCCCCCATGCAAAACACATCCTTCAGATTTTACTTGGTAATCTAATTTATTCCCTGGCAGTTGTGATGTTTATCCTTCCCAATGGCTTGATTACCGGTGGAACAACAGGTCTTTCTCTTGTTGTGATACGCTTTCTACCCATACCGATTAGTCTATTTGTTCTGCTCTCCAATGTTATCATGTTTTTTCTTGGAACGATATGGCTTGGAAAAAAATTTGCGATTACAACTCTTTTTAGTACCTTCTTTTATCCAATCTGCCTCGCGTTAACGGAGCAGATTCCGGGTATTCATACGCTCACAAACGATTCTTTATTAGCAACTATATTTGCTGGCCTTATGATTGGGGTTGGAATTGGAATTGTAATCAAAGCTGGTGCCTCAACGGGTGGTCTTGATATCCCGCCCCTTATTTTTAATAAAAAGTGGGGAATTCCCGTTTCCCTTTCTTTATATACCATTGATTTTGTAATTTTGCTTGCACAAATGATTTTTTCACCAAAAGAAAAGACCCTCTATGGGATCTTATTGGTTTTGATTTATAGTATTGTGCTGGACCGCGTCTTACTAAGCGGGAAAGCTATGATTCAAGTCAAAATTGTGAGTCAAAAGGCGGATGAAATCAACGACATTATCATTCACCAGCTAGACCGTGGCTCTACCCTGCTCCATGCTGAGACAGGTTACTATCATAGAGAAACGAATATGATTGTAACCATTGTCTCTAGCCGAGAGCTGCCAAGATTAAATGAACGTATCTTAACATTGGATCCCCACGCCTTTATGGTTATTAATCAGGTAACGGAAGTAAAGGGGCGAGGCTTCACCTTGGATCGAGAATATCCAACGCTTTAAAATATTTCCTTGGTTAGAGTTCAAATTCGTGCAAGCCATATTCACGCAGTAAATAATAACCGGCATCTAAATTGTCCGTTAAACACTTTGGCGTATGCGCATCCGAATTAACCAAAGCGGATACTCCATAGCTTGCTGCAAGCTCCCAGAATTCTCTTCTTGGATATGCGATATCGTACTTTCCCATTTCCATGGATTTGCGGATGCCGCTACAATTAATCTCAAGTGGCATAGAAAGTGCCTTCGCCGCCTCTAAGATATAAGCAGTCACCGCCAGTGCCTCCGGGTTCCAGGAAGGAATGCTTAAACAGAACAAATCAGGATGTGCCATAAAGGTATAAAGCCCTGACTCCATTGCATGGATAAAAGCATCCGCATAGGCGGTGAGCATCTTTTGGTCAAATACCATTCCTGGTTGGAAACAACTAATTTTCTCTCCCTGGTAGGGGATTGCATGAATGCTTCCCACCAGATAATCCATTGGATACCGTTCTTTTATTTCCTGGTAGTAGGTAACATATGTATCACTGTGGTCACATTCTAAGCCAAGTAAAATCCGCATATTGGGATTTTCCCTTCTGCCAGTCAGCACAGCCTCCACATACCCTTCTAATTCCTCCATGCCCATCCGTACCTCCCACCACCAACCATCTGGAAGTGGGGTATGATCAGAAAAACCAAGCGCTGTTATATTTTTTAATCGAGCCATCTTGATGTAATCTGCCACATCGCCCTCTGCATGTTTGCAACGATACGTATGGGTATGAAAATTTTTATTTATATTCATGCTTATTTTTCCACTTCACTTCTTACGGCTGCTTCTAATGCTTCTGCCTTCTTCGTTGCATCCTCCATCGAAGTTCCTTTCACTCCAAAGTAAAATTTAATCTTTGGCTCGGTTCCCGATGGACGTACACAAAACCACGCATCTTCCTCTAATTCAAAGTAGAGAACATTGGATTTTGGAAGCTTGGTTTCTTCTGGTTTTAGATAATCCCTCACTGCCAGCACCTTAAGGCCAGCTGCCTCACGCATTGGTGATTTTCTCATATCATCCATGATTTGTTGAATCTTTTGTGCACCATCCATACCTTTTAGCGTGATAGTCATGAGCGTTTCTTTATAATATCCATATTTTTCATAGATGTGAAGCATCTGTTCCCATAAGGTAATACCCTTGGTACGGTAATAAGCGGCAGCTTCGCAAAGTGCCATAACCGCAACCACTGCATCTTTGTCTCTTGCATGCGTTCCCACAAGACAGCCATAACTTTCTTCGAGTCCAAATACATATTCATTGGAGCCCGTCTCTTCAAATAATTTAATCTGTTCTCCTATGTATTTAAATCCAGTTAAGACTTCGATTAACTTCATGTTATAATGCGCTGCTACTGGGAAGGTCATATTCGTGGTTACGATGGTTGTTACAATTGCACCATTTTCTGGCAAAATTCCAAGCTCCTTTTTGCGTTCCAGCTCATATTCACAAATCAAAAGTCCTGACATATTTCCCGTAAAAGCTTCATATTCACCTGTCTTTTGATTCTTTGCATAAATACCAAGACGATCCGCATCTGGGTCGGTTGCCAAAATAAGGTCGGCATCCACTTCCTTTGCAAGGGAAATTGCCAGTTCGTATGCTTTCTTATCCTCTGGATTTGGATAGCTTACGGTTGGAAAATCACCATCGGGAAGTTCTTGCTCTTTGACAACATAAACATTTTCAAAACCAAGCTCTGACAAAATACGTCTCACTGGTAGATTTCCCGTTCCATGAAGTGGGGTATATACAATCTTTAATTCTTTTCCTGCCTCTTTAATTGCCTCTTTACTAAGCACAAGCTTATGGAGTTCCTTCATATAGGCATCGTCGATTTCACTTCCTATGGTATGATAAAGACCAGCTTTTTTAGCAGCCTCTTTTTCCATTGTCTTTACCATAGAAAAATCGGTTACCTGATTCACTTCCTCAATAATCAGGGTATCCTTTGGTGCTGTTACCTGTGCGCCGTCCTCCCAGTACACTTTATAACCATTATACTCTGGTGGGTTATGGCTGGCTGTCACCACAATTCCTGCACAACAAGAAAGGGTACGAAGTGCAAAAGACAGCTCTGGTGTAGGTCTAAGAGATTCAAAGCGGTAGGTCTTAATTCCGTTTGCATTTAAACAAAGAGCAGCTTCATCACTAAATTCAGGTGAAAAATGTCTGGAATCATAGGCAATCGCCACTCCCATATCCTGCTTTCCCTCCTTTATGATAAAGTTTGCAAGTCCCTGGGTTGCCTTTCTTACCGTATAGATATTCATACGGTTCGTTCCAGCTCCAATAACGCCTCGCAGTCCTCCCGTACCAAATTCCAAATCCTTATAAAATCGGTCTTTTACTTCTTCTTCCTTATCCGAAATCTGCGTCAGTTCCTGTCTTGTTTCCAAATCAAAATACGGATTCTTGCACCAGTCTTCATATTTATTCAAATAATCCATTCCATTTCCTCCTCGTGTCCTTTTTCGAACTTATTATATCATGAAATTGGTATTTTCCCAATATCTTTCTACTGCTAATTCTCATTTTCTTCCTGACTATTTAATAATCGATCCAGAACTGACTTATAGACGAGTACAATGTTTGCATCAATATAACAATATTTATTCACAACAAACTCGCAGGTCTTATATAAAAATAATGCACTCATCAAAAGCAGACTTATAATAGTAATCCACGGATTGATATTTTGCAGAATTAAAAAAAGCGCACTTCCCAAATAAAATACAAAAGCAAATACATAATGCTTATTGATATTGACCGCTTCTATCATGCCTTCAATTAAGTTTTCCATCCTTGTTCGAAGGCTTTCTAGCTCTTGATCCTTTAAATATTCATATAAGTCTTCATAAATTCTTTGACTGCTTTCCATTCTTGCTTTTACGGTATGATATTTTTTATAGGAATCATAGGTCTCACAATATTTTTTGTATCTTTGCTCCCCTAATTCCCTTCTTAATAGTTTTTGAAATACACCTAACACGCTCTCACACACCTTTTCTATTATTAACAAAATGTTCATAATATCGCCATATTATGCTCACATCTATCTCTTATACTATTACCATACAAACAAATTATATTACATTTTGCTTATTTCATAATTTTTTTCATAAATTGGCCTAGTAGTTACCCTCCCCCCTCTACTAGGCTTTTCCTCTGCCCTTTTTTAACCAGCTATCCTTGATACATTATATGATACCAAAGGTCAAAGGGTCATCTGTTTCATGCTTGCATGAAAAATATGGCTCCTTGACCGTGCAAAACATAAGAAAGAAACACCCAAGGACGTTTCATGTTTCATTATTTTTTTTCATGTTTCCTTTGCTTAATGCGACAAAGAATGCTATAATAACATCCGGGTATGTGTCTGCGCTGCTGACACATACTTATTATGCAAAAAAGCGGCGCAGAAACGAGGAGAAAAATGTCAAAAACAATAATAATGGATCATCCTTTGATTCAACACAAAATTGGTATTATGCGAGTAAAAGACACATCCACAAAGGAATTTCGTGATTTGGTATCGGAAGTAGCAATGCTTATTTGTTACGAAGCAACTCGTGACCTTCCTTTATCAGATATTGAAATTGAAACCCCTCTTGTGAGAACCACCGTTAAAGAAATCGCTGGTAAAAAACTTTGTATCGTTCCTATTCTTAGAGCTGGTCTTCATATGGCCGATGGCATTTTAAACCTTATTCCAAATGCTAAGGTTGGTCATATCGGTATGTACCGTAATGAAGAGACCTTAGAACCAGTCGAATACTTCTGTAAGCTTCCGCACGACGCTTCTGATCGTGAAATCTTTGTAGTTGATCCTATGCTTGCTACTGGTGGTTCCGCCATTGCAGCAATCCGTCAGTTAAAATCCCGTGGTATCACCCGAATTCATTTCCTTTGTCTCATAGCAGCACCAGAAGGCTTACAAGCGCTTCGTAGTGCACATCCCGATGTTGATATATATATCGGCGCATTAGACGAACGACTGAATGAAAACGGCTATATTTTACCAGGTCTTGGTGATGCAGGCGATCGCATCTATGGAACAAAATAGTTCTATGTACTGAATAAATAAAACACAGAAAATGACAAAACAGAGCTGTCATACTGCGATGCAGATATGACAGCTCTGTTCTAATCTCGTTTCGTACAATATAACCTATTTCCCCAATAATTATTTCTACTCAAATTCAAAATCTATATCAGAAGAAGGTACACTGTAAAACTCTGATTGAAATTAAGCTCTGGTTACGTTAGCAGCCTGAGGTCCTTTGTTTCCTTCAACCACGTCAAATACTACTTCTTCGCCTTCGTTTAAGCTCTTATAGCCGTCCATGTTAAGACCTGAGAAATGAACGAATACATCGTTTCCAGCTTCATCAGAAATAAATCCGTAACCTTTTTGATTGTTGAACCATTTTACAGTACCTTTGCTCATTGTGTT
>JASKJZ010000098.1 GCA_030154385.1 Clostridiales bacterium | reverse complement strand
TGATTTGCTATGGGGAACACCTATGACGGTATTACTGGTGGGAACCGGGATTTTTTTGACCATACGATTTCGGTTTTATTATCAGCGGAAAATTCAGTTTCATTTTAAAAACACCTTTGGGAAAATGTTTCAAAAGGGTGAAGGTGAAGGAACCGTGTCAGGCTTTGCGGCAGCTTGTACTGCCCTTGCCAATACGATTGGTACTGGAAATATCAGTGGCGTGGCAACCGCCATTGTTAGTGGTGGGCCAGGTGCCCTGATTTGGATGTGGATTTCTGCCCTATTTGGAATGTCTACCAAGGCCTGTGAAATTATTATTGGACAGCGTTATCGGCAAAAATATAGTAACTCAATGGATGAATATGTTTGTGACCGTTCCTTTGTTATGAAAAATGCCTTTGGCTGGAAAAAAGGCGCTACCTTGCTTGCAATCTTTTGCTTTGTATTTGGTCCATGGACTTGTTGTGTACAGACCGAAGCGGTGACGAGTTCGATTCGGGAAGGCTTTGGAGTACCGCCGCTGATTACGGTAATCGTCATTGGCATTACCTGCTTTTTTACAATCATGGGTGGTCTTAAACGAATTTCAGGAATCATGACAAAAGCTGTCCCGATCATGGCGATGCTATATGTAATTGCCGGTCTTGGAGTCTTAATCATGAATATTACGCACATCCCTGCGGTGCTTTTGTTAATTGTAAAAAGTGCATTTTCACCGGCAGCGGCAGCCGGTGGATTTGCAGGGGCAACCGTTCGGGATGCGGTCAAGTACGGAATTGCCAGAGGTGTCTATTCCAATGATGCAGGAACCGGCTATGGTATCATAGCACATGCATCGGCAAAGACGGATCATCCTGTGCGGCAATCGTCCTGGGGGTGGGGAGAGATATTTTTGGATACCTTGGTCATTTGCAGTGTGACGGCATTTACGATATTAGCAACAAATTCCTATGTGGAAAGTGATGCGACCTCTGGTGCACTGACTACAATCGCCTTCAAAATGGCATATGGGTCAGTTGGGGGGAAGGTAATTGCGCTTGCCATTGCAGTGTTTGCCTGGACGACAATAATCGGTATGTATTATAGCTGTGAAAAATCGGTAAACTATGTGTTTGGAGATACAAAAAAGAATCGAATCGCAATGCCAATTTACATGGTCTATTATATGATACCCTGCATTTTATTTTATAACATAAAGGCGGATGTTCTTTGGGCATTTACGGATATTTTAAGCGCGGCATATGTTCTTATTACACTTACCTTTATTTACGGAAAGCGAAAAGAGATATTCCATTTGTTTGATGATTTTTACACTCACTTTTTACCAGCAAAGGAGAAGGCAAAATGAAAACATGTTTTGATACAGTAAAAAAGGCGAAGGATCTGATAATCTTAGACGGCGCGATGGCGACGGAACTGGAAAAGAAGGGGCTTGACTTAAACGACGAGCTATGGAGTGCAAAGGTATTAGCAGAGCAAGCCGAGTACATTAAGCAAGTGCATTATGACTATTTTTCACATGGTGCGGATTGTTCGATTTCTGCTAGCTATCAGGCTACCATCCCAGGTTATGAAAAAAAGGGTTATACCAAGGAACAGGCAAGTGCCCTGATTGCAAAGTCAATGGAGCTTTTACTTTCAGCAAGAGAAGAATGGTGGGAAAACGAAGGCAAGGCGCAAGGGCGTACGTTTCCATTAGCAGCGGCTTCCATTGGCCCATATGGTGCCTATTTGGCAGATGGCTCGGAGTATACGGGAAATTACCAGGTGTCCACGGAATTTTTGCGCGACTTTCACTATGAGAGGATACAGATATTAAAGGCAGCAGGTGCCGAAATAATTGCGATTGAGACCTTTCCTTGCCTTATGGAGGCAAAGGTTTGTGCAGAAATTATGGAAGAGCTTGGTTGTGATTACTATATTAGCTTTTCCTTTCAAAATGAATCGTTTACCAATGGCGGCGACACAATTCCAGCGTGCGTAGAGGCGCTAAAGGCAGGGAAGCACATAAAGGCAATTGGGTTAAATTGTACAAAGCCAGAGTACGTGACCCAGATCATAAAAAATTTCAAGGCGTGCACCTTGCTTCCAATCATCGTATATCCTAATAGTGGGGAAACCTATGATGCGACAGATAAGGTATGGCATGGAAGTGCAAACCAAAAAACCTACGGAGGCTGGTCAAAGGAATGGTACGAAGCAGGCGCCCGTATCATAGGCGGATGCTGTCGCACCTCGCCAAACGATATAGCACAAATCTATAAATGGTATGAGGAAAAAAAGAGTCAGGAAGGCAAGAAATGATAAAGAAGCAGGAAAAGGAGGGGATTTGCTTTGGAGTGGACACAAGCATTAAAGGAGGCAATTGCATATATCGAAGACCATCTGGAATCGGATTGCTCAGTCGAAAAGGTTGCCAATGCCGTTCATATCTCGCCCTTTTACTTTCAAAAGGCCTTTAAGATGATCACGGGTTATACCATCGGGGAATATGTCCGAAACAGAAGGCTATATCTTGCGGCACTTGCTCTTGTGCAATCAGATGTTAAGGTGATTGATCTTGCCTTTCGTTTTGGATATGATACGCCGGAGAGCTTTACAAAGGCATTTGGGCGCTTTCATGGGCTCTCTCCCATTCAGCTTCGAGAGACTCCATATATGTTAAAGCCTTATCTTCCCTTGAGGGTGCAAATCTCCATTATCGGTGGAGACCAGCTCGATGTTCGCATTGAGAAGCTTCCTGCTTTTTCGGTTATGGGTATGGAAAGAAGATTTTCTTATGAGAAAGCCTTTGATGAAATACCTATTTTTTGGCAGGAATGGAGACAAAAATGGAGTCAAAGCCTTCCAATCGGAAAATATGGAGTTTCTGTGGAGGATGAAACAATAGGAAAAGAATTTTCTTATCTGATAGCAGGAGATTATGTTGCGGATATAAAAGTTGATATGTCAGAATGGAATATCACGGAGATACCTGCTTTTCAGTGGGCAAAATTTCGATGTATAGGCCCTATGCCAGAAGCCTTGCAGGCCTTGAATCGACGGATTTTTAATGAGTGGCTTCCTAATAATGGTCGATATGAAATAGCAGCAGGCTATAATATTGAGCTTTATAGTATGGGGGACACAAGTGATACAAATTACGAAAGTGAAATATGGATTCCAGTAAGCAAAAGGCAGGAGCTTGTGGGACAAAGGACAAATAAAAGCCCAAAATGACAGGAAATGGTACGTAGTTTTTCGATACAATGATTGTGATACCACGTAGCGCGGAGCAATCCGTGGTATCACAGTGTTTATACACCTTTTGAAGCTTACTTATTTAAGAGAAAGGAAGGATTATTGTATGGAAAAACAAAACGTATCATTTTTTTGCTTAGAGGGAGACAATCGTGAAATTGGGAGAAAGCTTGCAAAGCTTGCAGGAAAAGAGAGAATGGTGATGCCAGCGCCAGTATTTTTTACAGAGGAGGTTTTTGCAGAAGCGGTTGCGCTGTATGAACGGTACTGTCCTGGACTTATGGAGGAGGTAACTGCATTTGCAAAGGAAGCAGAAGCTTCGGTAAGAGATATTGCGTATACCTGGATGACCTATCTGACCCCGCACTGCTCCGGTCTTGTTCTCTCTAAAGAGAGAATGGAAGATGGACATACCAGACTGTTTCGAAATTATGAGTTTAGTATACCTGATGAAGATTTCTTAGTGTTTGAAACCAGACCCAAGGGAAGGTATGCCCACATTAGCGGAAGTATTGCATTGTTTGGAAGAGAAGAAGGTATCAATAGCTGTGGGCTTGCGATATCGATGTCCTCCTGTGGTTTTCCAGTCAGCAACCTAGAGGGAATGCGGCCGCCTAAAATCAAGGGGCTTCAGTTTTGGGCAGTGATACGAAGCTTGTTAGAAAATTGTGCAACGGTGGAGGAGGCGCTTTCTATGTTAGAGGATATGCCAATCGCCTACAACATTAATTTGTATCTGGCGGATGCAAAAGGAGAGGGTGTACTCTTTGAAACAATGGATGGAGCCTCTTGTGTAGAACGCTTTACAAAAGAGAAAAACTATCTATGCGGGACGAATCATATCGCGATTTCATCCTTTCAGCCACTGGAACCCTTTGCTATGAAAAACAGCGTAGTGCGACTCCGTGCCCTAGAAGGGTTTATGAAGGAGAAGGCAGTACGAAGTGAGGACGAGGTAAAAGAGCTCTTTTTAGCCGCCTATCCGAAGGGAATGAGTGTAAATTATTACGACGAATGGTTTGGAACCATCAAGACAGTCGTTTTGGATACCACCGATATGAGCTATCAGATTTGTTGGCTCGGGCAAAAAGAAAACGGATGGGAGAGGTATGATTTTACCAACAAGCAAACCGAACAAACAATAACAAAGCAGTATCAAAGAGAAAAGGCAGATCCTGATTTCTTTTCGCAGGTGAAGCTGTAGTAAGAATGTCCGGGCAGATTAAAGAATGTTCGAATATTTGGAACACAACGAAAAAGCAAAACCTTTCAACCATTAGTATTTGGTTAGGAGGTTTTGCTTTCAATTATTAAGGAGAATTATTTTTCTAAGTCCCGTGCGAACAAAGATGAGTATCAAGAGTCCGCAATGGCAAATTAGGGGGTGTCAAATAGACAGATAGTACCAGGGGTTTTTCCTTCTGTCTCAAATATGATGATAGAATTTTGTCCCTTCCTTAAAAGCGGAGCTGGAACATATAACCTTTTCTGCGGACCGATGTCCCAGAAGCGACCAATATTGAAATTGTTGACGACTACAAATCCCTTGCCCCAGCCTTTCATATCAAGAAAGGTGTCTGCAGGTTCTTCCAAATCAAATTGAAATTCATAAAAGCCTGGCAATCCCGCTTTGGCAGGGATAGTATAATCAATATTTGATAAATCTTCCATAGGCAAGGAGTAGATTTTCCATCCGAAATGTAAATGACCATTTAACTGAACACCACCGTCAATGCCCTTTCGTTGATTTTCCATAATAGGAGTAAAATTGACTCGTCCCATATTTTCCACTAGAATGTCAAATTTCCCATTGTTGCATGAAATATTTTCTAGTTCGTGTTCGGTTAACAGGTCTCTATCATAAAGCGTTAGGATAGGAGTATCATCGATATAGATGCTAGCCCTGTCATTAGCCTTCCATAAGCGTATTTTCTCTAAATGAGTCAATTTTGAGAGCGTACTTTCGTAAAGGATATAGCCATATCCTTGATTTAATTTTTCCATACATACAGGCCATGAGCTTTCTATTGGTGTAGACAAATAATCTAAGCTTTGAAAAAAATCAGCAGTTTTTGTAACTGCAAATGTACCGTAAGACTTTCGTTTTATCTCGTTAAAATTTAAGCATTCGGGTATATCAGCATATTTTTTGATGATGTTTTGAAAAGCCCTATATTTTTGTGTTATTTGCCCATCTTCCGTCAAAAGTGCATCGTAGTCATAGGAAGTGACATCGGGTTCAAGCTTACCATAGTAATTAGCTCCATTCATAAATCCAAAATTTGTACCACCTTCAAACATGTAGATATTGACATGCCCATCCGAAAGAATATCGTCAAGATCCTTTACATGTTGCTGCGTGTCTCCAGTATGATGTTCGCCCCCCCAATAATCAAACCAGCCAACCCAGAATTCCATACACATTAAAGGCTTGTTTCCTATTTTCTTTTTCATGATTCCAAATTGTGATTTACTTTTCGAACCAAAGTTCCCAGTCTGTAAAACACCACTTGCTTTACCACATTCAAAAGCGTCTCCCCATGGACCATCGGAAGTTACAAGAGGGACTTCACAGCCATTTTCTATCATCAGATTTTTGAGAAATTCCATATAGGAAGGGTCATCACCGTAATATCCATATTCATTTTCCAGCTGCATTAAGATAACAGAGCCGCCTCTTGTGATTTGCAGTGGAGCGATTACTTTGAACAGTTCTTGATAGTATTCACGTATATGTTGAAGATATGGCTCATACATACATCGTAGCCTCATTCCATCATCCTTTAGTAGCCAATATGGAAAACCACCAAACTCCCATTCGCCGCAAATATAAGGGGAAGGTCTGAGTATTACCATAAGATCTAGTTCTTGTGCGGTTTTTACATATTTCGTAATATCAAGAATACCACGAAAGTCAAACACTCCCTTATGTTTTTCATGAAGGTTCCAGGGAATATAGGTTTCTACCGTATTACAGCCCAAAGCCTTAAGCTTCAAAAGACGGTCACGCCAGTATTCTGGTAATATTCGAAAATAGTGCATTCCTCCAGATATGATTTTTATTTTTTTATCATTTAAATAAAAATCATCTTTTATTTCAAACTTATTCATGTTTCTTTCCTTTCAACGATTCAAGCTGTTAAATTCAGTCCATAATTTGTATTTATAATTTCATTTAAATGATGCTTGCCGTTTGATTTATAATGAAATGGTAAAATAGCGGCAATAAATGGGAGCGTCACAACAAAGTGGATAATGATATTATCTTTTTGACGCTCCCATAGGTTAGTATCAAATTACTTTGATTTCAGTCTGTAGTATTAGTATATTGGTACGAATTTCCATTGCTGATTATCATAAGCGTGATAATCATATTGATCGATATTATTGCCATCCGTCATTGAACCGTTTTTGACACCGAGCGCTTTTTGGCTGTTTTTATTAATGATACTAAAATAGCCGTTGTTTAAATCTGTAATTTCCCACAATTGATTGTTGTCTCCATTTGGCTGCCATAGAGCCATATTTGTACTGTTGGCAGTTGAAGCACCAGGTACGTCAAGCATTTTTGCAGCATTGGTATTTGCGATATAATAATTACCGTCGGTATTTGCAATAAATTTCCAGCTCTGACTGACACTGTTACTGTCCTCGCTCATAATTATTATGGCAGCGCTGTTATCTGGAGAAGAACCTTCTACATCTAATACTTTTGAATTATCGCTCTTATTAACAATTTTATACGATAAAGTTCGGTCAAAAGCAGGTATCGCATTGGAAGTGGTATTGTCAATTACATATGTTGTAATTGATTTCGGAGAAGTGGTAGCCTGTAAAATCTTGTTTTGGATACTAATGGTGTTTAACTGTGCCAGATTTTCGGAGGAAGAAGTTCTATATGCACTTGCGGTATTTCCAACAGTAGCAAATTCAGATAGATCAATCGTATAATTATTTGAAGATGTGGTATCGTTTATAACGACTATCGTTAATTTGTTCGTGTTTTTATTTAATGCAACAAGCATATTGGAATCATTTACTCCGATGATAGTAGAACCTGGTCTGATAAATTTCGAATAGTTTGCCATACCATAATATTGCTTGGTAATCTCATAGGTTTCAGCTCCTTCAAAACTTGCATGGATAAAGCCCCAGTTGTTCACATTAAATTCTTCTTCGACTGCCTGCCAATATACCCATGTTTCAGGCTGTAAATTTTGCATATCATCTGTGATTTTATGCGATAATTCTAAAGCACTTTCTATTGCAGTGTGATTGTGATCGCCAACACCAACACCATATTCGGATACAGACAAACGTTTTCCACTGCATAATGCGATTGTGTTGAGGTAGAGGCGTTCGTTGCCGTAGTAAGAATGGGTATTAATTTTGTCAATGCCGGATTTTGCAAGGCTATCATAAGTATTCCAGGAGGATAGAGTTGAATTGAATTCAAATCCCTCTGGTCCAGCTATTGGAACATTGGATAAGCCTTTTGCATCAAATCTCTCGTTTAGTATTTTAAAGAAATCATTTTGCTCTTGCTGGGTGTAATGACAGCCTTCTTGTCTGTTATTTACTTCCCACCATGGACCGTTTGGCTCATTAATAGGGGAAATGGAGTCGAATGTAATGCCATATGTATTTTTGAACAACAGATAAACATCGGCAAGATAGTCAGCAAAATCATCATAATATTCTGGTTTTAAATTGCTTGTACCATCAACATTTCCAGCGGAACATCCGCTATAAGTCATCCAATATGGTGCAGTTTTGGCGAAGCCTTCTACAATGTCAACGCCACGGTCAATTGCCTGACTTAAAATGTAACGCTGTGTTGCATCTGCGTTATAATTCCATACGCCAGGCGAAGGCTGGTAACCCTCGAGATTAGCGCCGTTTCGCATATGAGTGTGAGTTGGATCGTCGCCTCCACCAATATTATATCTTGCTACAGTGAGTCCTAGTC
>JASKJZ010000097.1 GCA_030154385.1 Clostridiales bacterium | reverse complement strand
TTCGTTCGATTAAAATCCATTATATTTTTAACCAATTCAAACTGATTGGAATTTGCAACCATTGTGATTACCTTTTTCTTCTTTATCTCACCAGCATCTCTTCTCGAAAAAATACATAGTTTCGAACAATCCTTGCCTTCCTTTTCATTGTATTGGTAAGTAATCGCAATCAATGTTTCGTCCGATACACGCGCTATCAGCCCTGGATAAATCCATTCATCAATCCCTGAATCAATCCAATTAATCAATTCTGTTTTCTCACCACTTTTGTGACTGTATCCATATAAAGAAGTCTTTGTATTGGTATAAAAATCAAAACCCCTATCATAACTCATTGACTGTCCCGCCATTTCTCCGACTGCCATTTTTCTTGATTTGGAAACAGTCCCCTTTTGGGGATTATACACTCTATATGTTGTCCCAATTAATTCTTCAAAGGATTGGAAAAGAATGATGATTTTTCCATCCTTAGAAAAAAAAGCGCGATTAAACGGATTGAGGAACACTTCGACCCCTTCACCTTTGTACTCGGATCCACGGGAATCGTATACATGAATACCATGCCTTGAGAAAACATATATTTTATTATTTTTATCGACTAAGATACCATATGCATCAAAATCAATGCTTCTTTTTTCCTCATATTTTCTCCCCAGTTTAATTGTGGCTACTAGTTTCCCTGTTTTATCCCGTTTTTCGACATACTCCTCTATTATCCCCTTTTTTTCATCGCTTTTATGCTTCAAAAGATACAAATTTCCCTTCTGATCCAGTGTAAAAACTCGGAAATAGTCCTTGACGCTGTCCTTATCCGAAAATACCTTTTTTACCTTACTTCCATCGAGAGTCCCTGCATATAGCATTTTACCATCTTCACTTCGTAAACAGATTCTCCCTTTTGCAATCTGCATGTCCGATACTGCTCCAAGAGCACTTGGCAATTCTATGATCTTTTCATCGAAAATACAAGCTGTATCTACGTTCGCAGCGGCCGAGGCATCCTTGGTACATCCTAACCACATGACCAACATCATACATAAAACACCAATCATCTTTGTTTTCTTCATTCTCATTTCTCCCCTATTATAAAAATTTACTCATAAGATATCGTTGAATTGTTTTCACTTTAAAGAATACAATATTGAACTATACTTATTTTCCTAATTGTACTATACTGAATTAATTGATGCAAGAAGGAGGTTTTTCATATGAAAATTGCAATCATCGGGGCTGGTGCCATGGGATGTTTATACGGAGCCTATTTGTCCAAGTATCACGAGGTATCGCTGTTCGATTCTTATCTTCCTCAGGTTGAGGCAATTAATCAAAACGGCCTGATCTTACGAGAAGACAACATCGAAACAACCTATCCGGTCAAAGCCTTTCCCTCTGGAACCGACATTGGTGCCGTAGATTTAGTCATTGTTTTTGTAAAATCAATTGATACCTACCGTGCGGTAGAAACCTCACAATCGCTGATTGATCCTCATACGATTGTTATGACGCTTCAAAACGGAGCGGGCAACGACCGCGATATCATGCACTTTGTTGATAAAAATCACGTAATCATTGGTACCTCGAAGCATAACTGTGTAACCCTCGCTCCTGGAAAGATTCATCATACAGGCTGGGGCATGACTACGATAGGTTCGATGTCCACGGCAGAAGACCACTCAAATATAGAGCGCATTGCTTCTATTTTACAAGAGGCCGGGCTTAATTCAGAGATCTCAAACGACATCCAGCGGATTATCTGGAGCAAGCTTTTTGTAAATATATCGATAAACACACTCACCGCACTTTTAGAAACCAAAATTGGCTACGTCATTGAAAACAAGCATGCTTGGGATTTTGCAAAGCGAATTGTTTATGAAGCAATCAGTGTAGCAGAGGAAGACGGCACCTACTTTGACCGGCGAGAGGTCATGGACACGGTTCGCCATGTCTGCATAACCGCTGGGGAAGGTTACTCTTCGATGTACCAAGACCGAAAGAAAAAGGTCCGCACCGAAATTGACAAGCTAAATGGAGCCATTGTAGAACAGGCAAAGCTTTACGGCGTGGCAACCCCTTGTAATTCCCTCGTTGTTGACTTAATACATGCCGTAGAAGGCACCTATCTTACTCCCAAGGAGTAAGACTAGGTGTCTTTTTCATTCAAATGATCATTTGACTTTATCAAATATCTGTGTTATATTAGCCTCTGGTTAGTTTAAACTAATATTAATTATTATCAACTTACTGGAGGACATATGAGATTACAAAAAATTATTTTACCCCTTATTACCGCAAGCCTTTCTTTTCTCCTGATGACAGGATGTGCAAACACTACAAATAATACGAAAACAGAGCAGACCGCAACCAAAGCCATGACGAACGAAAACGAGGCGGAGCCTTCCGATTCTGCATCTTCTGACTCTGTATCTTCCTATCCGATTGTGATTGCACATGCTTTTGGCGAGACTATATTGGAAGAAAAACCAGAGCGTATCGTAACAATTGGTTGGGGAAATCAAGACACCCCACTTGCCCTAGGGGTTGCTCCTGTCGGAGTATCTGCTGCAAATTATGGGCTTGTGACAGAGCATAATCTGCACCCTTGGACAGACGAAGCCTTTTCCTCTCTAATGGTAGAACAGCCTATGGTTTTTGATGATGTAGACGGTCTTGATTTTGAAGCAATCAGCGATGCTTCTCCCGACGTAATTCTTGCATCTTACTCCGGTATCACCGAGGAAGATTATGCTTTGCTTAGCGAAATTGCCCCTGTTGTTGCATATCCAGATAAACCTTGGCAAACCTACTGGCGTGATCAAACCATATTAAATGCTACTGGTATGGGCATGAAGGAAGCGGGTGAAGCAAAGGTTGCCGAAATCGATGCATTGATCGCAGAAAAAACAAGCAAGTATCCTGCACTCTCAGGTACAAAAGCTGCTTTTTTCTGGATCAGCCCAGATGACTTTAGTAGCTTTTACGTGTATCTACCAGCTGACCCAAGAGCCGCTTATCTGAACGATCTTGGTCTTTCTTTTCCGGATAGTGTGCTGGCAATGGCTGAAAATTCATCCGATTTTTCCATAACCGTAAGCAGAGAAAATGCAGATCAGCTAGCTGATGTCGAGATGATGGTAGTCTATGGAGATGAAGCACTTTTAGAAGCATTGCAAGCAGATGAACTGATGTCACAGATTCCTGCGATAAAAAATGGAGCGGTTGTTCTCGTAAATAGTACCTCTGCGCTTGCTGGTGCTACCACCCCCTCCATCTTATCCATCCCGTATGAAATTGATGAATATCTTGATTTGCTTTCTAACGCACAGGGTAACATAAAATGAGCGTAAATAGAAAATCAACGCTTCTTTTCTTTTTTGCGTTGTGTGGTATTTTATTCCTGTGCATTAGCCTATCCATAACCTACGGTACAAAAACCGTAGGTTTTCATTCGGTTATGGATGCCCTATTTGCTTCTTCTGCCTCGAGCTTTGAAGCGAAGGTGATACAGGCACGCATTCCCCGCACAATCTTTGGCGTTCTTGCTGGAGCTGGCCTTGGAATCTCAGGAGCGCTGATGCAATCCATTACAAGGAACCCCATTGCCGACCCTAGTATCCTTGGCGTAAATACAGGTGCTTCCTTATTTGTGGTATGTGGCATTCCCTTTTTTCACATTACCTCGGGAAATTTATATATTCTTCTGGCCTTTCTAGGAGCATCCCTAACTGCCCTCTGTGTTTATGGATTGGCTAGCGTTGGAAGCAGTGGTCCCACCCCCATTAAGCTAGCTCTTGCAGGAGCCGCGGCCTCTACTGCCCTGCAATCACTTGTCAATACTGTTATGCTTCCGGACACACAGGTAATGGATCAATTCCGTTTTTGGCAAATTGGTAGTATTGGCGCTGCCTCTTATGCAGACATACGCCTAATGCTTCCCTATATATTGGTCGGTTTAGTGATTTCTATCCTATTAGCTCCTTCATTAAACACTCTTGCTCTGGGAGATGAAGTTGCGATAAGCCTTGGGCTTAAGGTAAATCTGGTGCGTGGCATCGGTGCGTTTTCTGGTGTTTTATTATGTGCTTCTATTACCGCACTTGCTGGACCCATCGGGTTTATCGGCTTGATGATCCCTCACTTCATGCGAATGCTGTTTGGCTCGGATATGCGAAAATTAATTCCTTTTTCTGCACTAGGCGGAAGCTGCCTTTTACTTTTTGCCGATGTAGTCGGGCGCATACTGGGGCGTCCAGGGGAGCTTGAATCTGGTATCATCAGTGCTCTTCTTGGTGCTCCTGCATTTATCCTTATTATACGAAAGGCAAAGGTACGAGCGATATGATTTCTCAATCACAATTATTATCGAACTATAAAAAAAGACAAACTCGATATCGGATCACACTGGGAATCCTAATGGGTATCGTCTTTTTACTTGCTGCTATCTTAATGTGTTATGGAAATACTATCTATTCTCCCCACACCGTACTTCGCGTGCTTTTGGGTGAAGACATAAAGGGTGCTGCCTTCACCATAAAAACGCTGCGTCTTCCACGTATGCTTGCTGCCCTTTTATCGGGGATTGCATTTGGACTGGCCGGGAATACCTTTCAACGGCTGCTTGGCAACCCCTTGGCAAGTCCAGATATTATCGGTATCACATCGGGTGCCAGCGTGGCTGCTGTATTTGGCATTTTAATCCTAAACCTATCGGAAACACAGGTATCCTTTTTGGCAGTACTTTCCGGGCTTTTTGTCTCCGCCCTCATTTATTTTTTATCACAAGGAAGTTCATTTTCTAACAGTAAACTAATCTTAACTGGAATCGGGGTACAGGCTTTTTTAAATGCCGCCATTTCCTGGATGCTTTTAAAGGCTTCCGAATACGATGTTCCAAATGCTCTGCGCTGGTTGAATGGCAGCTTAAATGGAACCAAAATGGACCAGATTCCAGAGCTTTTTCTTGTCGTTTGCCTGGCCACTCTAGCCCTTTTGCTTTTCGATTCCCACCTGCAAATTTTACAGCTTGGAGATGCTTTTGCAACTACACTTGGTTTAAAATTACGTACCTCTCGTCTGCTTTTCATCTTATGCGCACTCCTGCTAATCGCCTTTTCTACCTCCGTCACCGGACCGATTACCTCCATTGCCTTTTTATCTGGTCCGATTGCCTCAAAGCTATCGGGTGATAGCAGTCGCAACATGATGAGTGCGGGACTAGTTGGCGCAATCCTTGTGATGGCCTCTGATATCATCGGCCAATTCGCCTTTCAAACACATTATCCCGTTGGTGTAATTACTGGTATCTTAGGCGCCCCCTATCTTATTTTTTTACTATTACGAATCAATCGCAAAGGAGAACACCTATCATGACACAGCCGACCTTACGCGCACAGCATATCTATGCAGGCTATGAAGATCATACCATTTTGCACGACATCAATCTCACAATTGAATCGCAAAAAATCAATGTTATCCTTGGTTCAAATGGATGCGGAAAATCAACGTTATTAAAAGTCTTTACTCGTCTTTTAAAGCCCTCAAAAGGGGAGATTATCTTGGATGGAACATCCATTTTTTCGCTTCCCACCAAGCAAGTCGCAAAAACCCTGGGTCTTTTGCCACAGTCTCCAGTCGTACCAGAGGGAATTCGCGTTATGGACTTGGTTACAAGAGGTCGCTTTCCATATCGAAAACCACTAAACGGACTTAGCATGGAAGATTTTAAAGCGGTGGAAGAAGCAATGGATATTATGGGGATTTCAAATCTGGCAGATTGCTTCGTTGACGAACTATCGGGCGGACAAAGACAGCGGGTCTGGATCGCACTTGCACTTGCCCAGCAGACTGATATTTTATTTTTGGATGAACCCACTACCTATTTGGATATTGCATATCAAATCGAAATTCTTGATTTGCTAAAGGATCTAAACATACGGCAAAAGACCACCATCGTTATGGTTTTACATGATATTAATCTATCCGCCCGTTATGCCGATTCTATCTACGCAATGAAAAAAGGTAAGCTGATTGCACAAGGTAATCCAAAGGATATCCTAACAGCTTCCCTTATGAAAGAAATTTATGGGCTTGATTGCCTTGTCATGGAGGATCCTATTTCTGGAAGCCCGATGATTCTTCCGATGGGAAGATATCACCAAACACGTTTGGATACGTAAAAGCAGAGAAAAGCCGGTGCCTTGGCTAGCCATCGCGTCAACGATTTGGTACAATATATAAAAAATAAAAAATTCTTGTAACGAAAGGAACGTTTATCCGTCTAATAAAAGAAGCAAAGAAAGGGGGAATGAAAACTTTTATGGATTTCGAGCAATTGTACCAGGTATATTACATGAAATTGTATCACTACCTGTTTGTACTAACACATAATTCTGATTTAGCAGAGGAATTGACCCAAAAAACATTTTTTAAGGTGCTTCATAAAAATACCTATCGAGGAGATTCCAATGAATTTACCTGGCTGTGTGCCATCGCAAAAAACTTATATGTCGATGAGACCAGAGAATGGAAGAAAAAAGAACCGATGTCAGAGGAAATACCAACACTCCTTAATCTTGAGCATGTTGTAGAGGATGAGGATACGATGCTTCGTATTCATCAAATCCTTCATGTATTGGAAGAGCCCTATAAGGAAGTGTTCCAATTACGGGTATTTGGAGAATTGTCATTTCAAAAAATTGGATTGATTTTTGCGAAATCAGAAACCTGGGCTCGTGTGACCTATCACCGCGCACGGCTCAAAATGCAAGAAAGGATGGATAAACAATGAAATATAACTGTGATATAATCAAAGACCTCTTACCGCTTTATCAAGATGAGGCATGCAGTGAGGCAAGCAAATCGATGGTAGCGGAACATTTAGAGGAATGCGACGCTTGCAAACAGATTGCTGTGCAGCTAAAAAATACGAATTATGAAACGTTGTTTCAAGAAGAAAGTCAGCAAATTATAAGAGAGCATGCAAAGAAGGAGCAAAACTACTCCTTTCTCGTGGGTGCCTCCATTGCAGGTGTTTTGATGGTTCCGCTGATTGTCAGTTTGGTCTGTAATTTAATATTTGGGCATACTCTTGATTGGTTCTTTTTAGTGCTAACGTCCCTGATGGTGTTTGCCTCGCTTACGGTCGTGCCCTTTCTTAGCAAAGAAAAACGACTCCTTAATACCGTTACGGCTACCACCATCAGCACCCTATTTCTATTGCTTACCTGCTGCATCTATACCGGTGGGGATTGGTTTTTCGTAGCCGCACTTCCTATTTTACTAGGGGTTTCGGTTCTCTTTGCCCCCGTCTACCTGATGCAATATGGAAGAGGTTCTTTTGTAACCACACAAAAGGGACTGCTTTCGATGGCACTGGATACTGTGCTTGTTTATGCGGTTGTGCTAATATCCCTATTTTATGCAAATAGCCGAGACGCTTTTTATCAAGCCATCGAAATCACAACCATTGGAGTTTCGTTTGCTTGGCTCCTCTTTCTCGTTATTCGCTATGTAAAGGGTTCTATTTTATTAAAAGTCGGATTATGCAGCATTTTTAGCGGCATTTTTATCAGCGTGATCAATCCCCTAATCTCCTATATTCTAGGAGAACCTGCTCAGGCATCGGATCAAGTAAATGCAGTAATTGGCATTACCATTGCTGCAATGGGACTTTTAGTAGCATTTGTCGGACTCGTTCGCACCCTTACCACTCGCAGTCAGTAGTAGGATTTCCCTGCAGATTTTCTCCATTGGTCACAATTACCTTTTGGTACCAATGACCAGAGTCTTTGATGATGCGCTTTTGGCTTTGAAAGTTCACATAAATGAGACCAAACCGTTCACTATAGCCCTTTTCCCACTCGTAATTATCGGTCAGTGACCACTGGAAATATCCGCGGACATCCACACCATCAAGGCTCGCCTTTTTAAGCTCTGATAAATAACGATCCAAAAAGTCAATCCGATTGGGATCGTGCACCTTCCCATCGGAAGAAAGGGTATCATGACAGGCCATTCCATTTTCCGTGATGTATAAAGGCCTTTGATAGCGCTCATATAAAAACTTAGGCCCCCAATATAGGCACTTAGGAGTAACTGGCCAATTCGCAGCCGTCTTTGGAAAGCCCTCTGCTCGTTTTACGACCTCTGGTTTTCCATTCACGCCTGCTCGAACACAAACCCCGTTATAGATATTTTGCCCCATAAAAGATCGGAAGAGCACA
>JASKJZ010000096.1 GCA_030154385.1 Clostridiales bacterium | reverse complement strand
TATGAATTGGTTCAAAAAAATGTTTTTTCATATAATAATGATAGCTTTGTTCATGATCGGCGGATAAGCCAAGGTATTCATCCAAATTAAAGGTTACTACCTCACTGCAATCAAGCTGATTTCGTTCATATAAGGAAATTAACTCCTGATACATCCCGATTGGAGTTTCACCCGTCGCCAAGCCAAGCACAGTATCTGGCTTTAATGTTATCTGGCTCGCCATCATAAGGGCTGCCTTTTTGCTCATTTCCTGATAATCCGTTACCTGAATAATTCTCATATGTTTCCTCTTTCATTCTGTCGTAAAAAATCTGCATACCAGGTTATAACCTCCATAATGCGATAGAGTTCGGACTCCTGATCGTGCTCGCGCCAAATTCCTTTATATTCCATAAACCAGTACTCCAGTTGGGAAGCCAAATCCCTTTGCGAATAAAGCTCCTTTCCCTCACACAAAAATGCGGTCATTACCATACCAATGCGGTTAAAAATCTGAATTCCCTTTGCAGCCACTAAATACGGCTTTACGATGCTTTGCTTCGTTTGCTGTAGGAGTGGCAGTATTTGATAAAGCGCATAGACAGCCTGATCAATCGCTTCATTCGCGCTCTCAAAGGTTTCTGCACCAATTGCTTCCAATTCCTTCTTTATTTGCTCCATATTTTTATGTCCCTGCAAGTACTCTTTGCACGATACTGCATGATTCCAAATGAACCTATCCTGCTTTGCGATGCGATTGATTAGCGTAACAAACATTCTGGAGGTATCCCTATATTCGATACCAGATATTGCTTGATTGATCTCCTCAAAGGTAATGTCCGTTTCCTTCCAAGAAAAGGCGGCTCCATATATCATACCCGTTGTTGAAAATTCAGGATGATTGATATGCCCATAATCTCCCCAGTCTGTATTTAAAAGTCCCTCCGTTTGATAGGTATGTGCATAACCTGCCATTCTTTTTATATTAGCATAGGCATCCTCATAAGAGTTTATAAGTCTTCTCCAACCATGAACACCAGGGCAGACATATTGCTTTGCTCCCAAATCCTGCAGCTTTGCTACATTTGAATCCGTTCCCTGCGCATTATAATCCCAGTTCAAACAAATGCTATTGCTTGGCAGCTCTTTTATCATTTCCGGCTGCTTTAATAAAATATCGCCCCAAAACATCGGCTGCTTTCCTTGGCTTTGAAGGAATTCACATAGTTGCTTTAAAAAATCAAGATAAAGACGCTCTATTCCCACTTGTGCTGCCCGTTCTTTATTCTTTCCTTTTCCCAGATCAAAGGTTTCATCCGCACAGATATTAAAACGCTTGGACGAAAATAAAGGCATATACTCTAGAAGCATTGCTTTGATGAGTGAAACACTTTTCTCATTGCTAACATCAATGGTATGATGCTCCATTCGTTCGCAATAAGAAAATGGCTGTTCATCCGATCCTTCTAACTCGCAGAGGTCTCGATAGGTCTTCGTACTAAGCACCTTATGCAAATGACCAAAGCTTGCCAACGAGGGAATCAGCTCAATGTGAAGCGTGCGACAATAGGCATCCAGCTCCATAATATCCTGAGCGGTAAGTGGTGTGTCATCTCTCCACACTTCACTAAAATCACGAAACAAAAAACTGTGTTCCACATATAGCTGTAGCTGGTTTAGCTTATAAAAGCTCATTTTATCAGCCAGAGCCTTTAGCCCTTCTAATGTTGGGACTCTGCCTCTTGTAACATCAAAATAATAGCCGCGATTAAGAATCTTTGGATAATCAAATATCGTCAGTGCAGGAAGCAACGCCCCCTTTTGTATCACAATCTGTCGAAGCGTCTGTACCGCATAAAGCAAGGATTGGTTGTCTCTGGCATAAAGGCATATGCCGTCCTTTGTGATATTTATTTCATATTCATTTTTCTTATAGGAAGTTCTAATATCCAAAAAAATAACATTCGCTTCCTCACTTTTTTGTTTCCGAATTGGAAGCATTAATCCTAGTGTTTCTTTAATTTCCTTTTGCAGGAGTTTGGCGTAATCATACACACACAAATCAGAAGCTGCACCGATAACAATTGCGGTCTCATAACGAATGATAAATTCTCCCTCAAAAAACTGTATTCTTTGGGGCTGTGGCAGAAGCTGCATGGGTTTTCCCTCCTTTATTTGCACAACCGAAATACTCTTGCAATCGGTGTGTTCTTCTCTTCAAATGCCTTTAGCTGTAAATAATACCCCTTCTCTGTCCTGGTAAAGGGAATCTGGGCTTCCACCTCCTTGCCAAGCATCGTAATACGCGTAACCTCCTTTGGATAGGGCAAAAAAAGTTCTGTCGTAACGACATCTCCTTCGTTTTCAAATACTTGTATCGCAAAGATGGAATCCTTCGTTTGGGTAAATGCAATTCCATCTTTCTTATAGGGTTCACATACCCGTGTGCCATAGATCGCTTCTCCATATACCGCTAACCATTCTCCAAGACCCTTTAAGGAATTAATGGCTCCTTCTGGCAGCCTTCCATCTGGCTGTGGCCCCACATTAATCGCCAGATTTCCTCCCTTTGCGACGACATCCACCAAAAGCGCAATCACCTCTCTTGGTAATTTGTAATGGTCTTCATATTTAAAGGAAAATGAGGTTCCAAGCGTAATACAGCTCTCCCATGGAATTCCAAGCGGAAGCTCTGGTACGCATTGCTCTGGTGTTACATAATTTTCATAGGCGCCTCCAACCGTACGATCGGCGCAAAGCATTCCTGGCTGAAATTTACGCACCTTCTCAATCACTTCACCCAGTCGGATATCCTGCCCATTTTCTTTGCAGACCCAGCCAGCATCAAACCACATAATATCGATCTGTCCATACTGAGAGCCTAGCTCCATGATTTGGTTTTGCGTATATTGAACAAAGCGCTCCCACTCCTTTGGATGTTTCTCTGGATCATAGGATGGGCCACGGTGCTGATAGGATCCTCTTTCATATTCGGTACTCCAATAACTATCAATGTGCCAATCGGCTTTGGAGAAATAAGCACCGATCGCGATTCCCTTTTTTCGGAAGGCTTCGAACAAGTGCGCACAAATGTCCGCATATCGATGGGTATGAAACGGGCAGTTCTCCCCCGTTATTTTATAATCCGAATACTTGGTATCCCACATACAAAACCCATCATGGTGTTTTGTCGTAAACACTAGATATCGAATTCCCGCTTCCTTCGCAATTTCGGCCCACTTTTCTGGTTCGAACCGAACGGGCCAAAAGGTCTTATTTAAATCAAAGTATTGCTTTTTAAATTCCTCTCCCGTCACCTCCCAGTCCACGCAATTCCTGGACCAATAGGCATCGGCATCACTCAGCGCCCATGACTCTACAATTCCCATTTGGGAATAGGGTCCCCAGTGCATCATAAGTGCAAGCTTTTGATCTTGAAACCATTCCAGCTTATCAAGTACCGAAGGGTCTTCTGGTACCACATAGGAATCCTTTGAGCTATAGTTATGGACTCCCTCCTCCACACACCTATCTTTTTTAATTTCTTCCGCTTCCATATGTTTGGCCTCCTTTATTTTTGATGCAGTGCCCGTTCTTTGTCTGCTTTTTTCACACTTGTTTTTCCATCTCCCAGCATCGAGACTTCATACGTTCCATCTTCCGAAATACAAGATAACTCAAAGTTATGTGTTGTTGATTCTATTTTTATATGCTTCGAGGAGAATATTTCCTCTACTCGATTTGAAGTCTCTTTTGGAAAGAAGCCATATTTATCATAATACTCATGTAGCTTATAATAAATCTTTCGTAACTCCCATTTTTCATACTCATACGAAGGAAGCGAAAAGGTTTCCTCTCCATCGGCAAAAAACACAACGCCCCATAGCTCTGGATAGTGGATGTTGACCACACCCGTAGGCGCCCATACCCAGTGCTGCTCCGGACGCTCCTCCTTTTGATACTGACCATTGACAACCTTTGTCCACCAATGTACTCGTACAAAATTGACTCTCCAAAAATCCCCGCAAACAGGTGTCCTTCCTCCCGCCGCACACTCCTTTAGCACAGAAAACGGCATTGCCACCTCCACCGTCCAGCGTTTGTTTCCATCACCTGGTTTATTTAACTCTCCTTCTATTTTTACAGCACTTTTTGTCCCTTTTATGTCAAAAGAGCTAAGTGCCCTTCCATTGTCTCGATATGGCTTTGTCAAAAACAGATCCCAAATGGTATTTTTTGCATTCACCTCAAATTCAAAGTAGTCATGCGTATCAGAATCTGGATCAATTAAGATTTCAAAGGCATTATCTAAAAATATTTTACTATCCTTCTCCTCTAATGTCGCCCAGATTTCCTCTCCCTCCATTTGCGCTCCAAAATAAAAGTATTCCTCATCCCAAAGCATTTTTACCTTGGTAGAAAATGCTGGTTTTTCCATTTCGTCCCCCGTAATTGATTGGAATTCCTCTGTAAAACTTGCTTCTTTCCAAAACTCCTTGTCTAAGCTTCCATCTAAATAAAATGGTTTATTTGCCCGTTTGCAGACGTAGACAGGTGGATCAAATCCAATTACAGGTGTCGGTATCCGAACTTTTTGCATGTAAACTCCTCACTCATAACTCATCTAATTGTTCTCGCATCCACGGTGTCAATTCGTGCGTTAAGTCACCGCAATATTCCCAGTACATCATGCCTAACAGCTCCTCTTCCTTTACATAGCGAGCTTTCCATTGTATTGATTCCTTATCCTCATAGCTGATAAAATGCTCTCCATTAAAAAGATAAGGTGCCTTTGCCTCTTTGTCCCAATATCTTGTATAGCCATTTTTATCGATGTACTCCGAAACTAAGGTATGATACGCAGGACCATAGCCCCCAGTCGTCTCAGCCATTTGATGAAGACCATGATTTTGATTGACCACGCCCCTCCATTCTCTTGAATAAAAGGCGGCTCCTATTACCATTTTTTCTCTTGGAACACCTGCCGCTAAGTAACAATCCACGGCTTTTTTTGTACTGGCTTCAAATAAGTCAACTGGATTTGCATATAGGTTGGTATGATGTCCAGTAAGCGTCTGAAATCCACCGCGCAGATCATAGGTCATAAGCTGTACATAATCCACATACTGCTGCACCTGATCCATCTTGGTACACCTGCAAAAATACGCATCCCCTCCTACCGCGGTAGTCAGCAAATAGGCACCCTTTTTTTCTATTTCAAGCCGCTCCCTTATCTCTTGTAATAAATACGTATAATTATCCTTGTCCGAAAAATCCGCCCCTATCTGTGCCACATCAAAGCATGGATATTCCCAGTCAATATCAATTCCATCCAGCTTATAGGCTCTCATCACCTCCACGGCTGAATCGGCAAGCTTTTTTCGACTTAAAGCCTCTCTAGCAGCCTCTGAAAATCCGCCTGCTCCCCATCCTCCAATGGATAGAACCAGCTTAATATCTGGATGAATGCGTTTTATCCTCGCAAGATGCGCCTTGCATTCTGGATGCTCCCATCGAACGGTGCCCTCCTCAATCTGTGCAAAGGCAATGTTAATCACATCCAGACATAAAATATCTGTCTCCTGCAAGGTTTTTAAATCATTTGTCCCAACATAGCCAATTAATTTCTTCATATCGTATCCCCTTTATTGTATTGTAATCGTATCCACCCATCGCTCCATACATCCATCCTTAATTTGAAGTTCAAAGGGACTGGGTTCTACTACAAACTCCATCCTGTCATTCCATATGGATAACGCTTCGCGATTTAAAAACAACCTTTCATTTCTTCTTTCCTTCTTTGGTAGAAAAATCTTGTCAAAGGCCTTTAACTCTCGAACCCGCCTTGTGGTACTGGATTGTTTTTGATGAATATAAAGCTGTGGCACCGTATAGGCATCCATATCCCCTGTATTTTCAACCGAAAAGCAGATGACAATATCCTGTGTCTTTAAAAGACTTTTTGAAATTGGCTGCTTCGTATCGAGTCTGGCAAGGCAAACCTTTTTTTCTTTATCCCAAAGAAACACTTCAAAATCGTGATACAAAAAGGATGAATAGCTCTTTCCATAGCCAAATGGATAAAGGGGCGCACGAACACTATCATAGTAATCCATAGCCTGGTAGGAGGCTTTATAATTATAGTAAACTGGGAGCTGCCCAACCTGTCTTGGAATGGAAACTGGAAGACAGCCAGAGGGTGCTATTTTCCCAAATAAAAGCTCCGCTAGTGCCTGTCCGCCCTTTATCCCTGGGTAAAAACTAACAAATGCTGCATTTGCCTTTTCTACGAGCTCTTCTATGGCATAAGGCCTGCCTTGTATGCTTATGATAATAATCGGTTTATTTACTGCAAATAGAGCCCTCGCAAGTGCTTCTTGCTCCCCTGGAAGGGAAAGAGAGCAGCTATCCACTCCCTCTCCACAGTCCATATTCACGCCTCCATCCGTCTTAGCTGCACCATTTGCCAAAAATTCCACTTCCCCAAAACGGCTGGAGGAACCTCCTAGCACTAGTACGGTCACATCACATTCTCTCGATGCTTGCACTGCTTTTTCGATTTCATTCTCCTTGCTATCAAAGAGAGAAACACCCGTAACATGGCGTAGGATAATGCTTCGCTTTGTTTGGCGCTCATATTGGGCGAGCTGATCTTTTATCCCCTCCAAAACCGTTACGCCATCCTCTTTTTTAATTGGCGGTGTGTAGTCTCCAAGCTGATGATAAATCGCATCGCTATTTGGACCAATAACTGCAATTGATTGGATTTTATCGAGTTGCAGCGGTAGTATCTCCTCCTTGTTCTCAAGCAGCACAACCGACTCTCTGGCAATCGCCAGACTTTCTGGATGCTCCTGATAGGAAAAGGTGGTAAGAGGCTCTCTCTCATCCAGATAAGGATGCTCAAATAAACCTCTTTCATATTTCATCGTTAGCACGCGAAGCACTGCCTGATCCAGTGCTTCTTCAAGCCTTGGATTCTTTTTTATACTTTCTTCAAGCCTTCCAAATGCCTCATCCCAAAGTCCAATATCTACCCCTGCATCCAGTGCAAGTGCGGCCGACACAGCGCCATCTCCTGTCATGGAATCCAAACGGTCAATGGCGATTCCATCTGCCATCACAATGCCGTCAAATCCCATCTCTCCTCGTAAGATATCCGTCAATAAGGTTTTGTTTGCATGGCAGGGAATCCCATCAATCTCATTATAGGCTGCCATTACACCCTGTACGCCCACCTCACAGCAAGCCCGCGCAGCGGGCAGATGGATCTCTCGAAGCTCACGCTCTCCGATTCTGGCAGCGCTTGCATTAATTCCCCCTGTTCCTTCTCCCTGGGCGCAAAAATGCTTTGCCACGACGGCAACACCCTCTCCTTGTACCCCTTTTACACAGGCCTTTGCAAGCTCGGATGTAAGATATGGATCTTCACTATAGCACTCTTCACTTCGTCCCCAGCGGGGATCTCTTAGGATATCAAGTAAGGATATTAATGCAAGATCTACCCCCATTTGGCGAAGCTGCTTTCCACAAACCTGATACGCACTTTGCACGAGCTTTGGATGAAAGGTAGCACCCATTGCAAGATTGACGGGTAAGAGATAGCCCTCTAAGGCCTGGTGACCATGGGGACATTCCGAGCTTAATAACATCGGGATTCCAAGCCTAGAATGCTCCATCACATAGCGCTGAATCTGGTTGTATGCCTGAATGGATAAGTTGCCAGACAAACCATTCTCAGTGTCGCGCTTACTCCAGGGATCTGCACGGTATAACCCATATAGCACGCCAAGTCCGCTATATTTTGCAACCTCACTTTTAAATTCGTCGGAAAGTGTTATTGTAATCTTGCCATTACTGATTTCCCTTTGATAAATTGCAAATCCATATAGCTTTTGGTTTACCTGTCCTATTTTTTCTTGCAATGTCATCTTTGAAAGTAGTTTCTTCGCTCGTCTTTTCGACTCTTCTCTATCATAATTTCTTCTTTTCATATTCTTCGACCTTTATTTATCATTTTATTAACTATTGCAACATTATGTTAACATTTTATATCAATTTTCGCAATATATTTTATCATATATTCATTGTCCATTTTAAGAAAACATAGTATAATAGAGTGGATGTAAGGATTTATCCTAATTTATCATTCGTTCTTTGGAGGAATTATGAGAAAAATCACAATGCAAGATATTGCAGATGCCTTAGCCGTATCCAGAGTTACGGTCTGGAAAGTTTTTAATAACTATCCTGGTGTGTCCGAACCTCTACGCCAGCAAATCATGAACAAAGCACACGAGCTGGGCTA
>JASKJZ010000095.1 GCA_030154385.1 Clostridiales bacterium | reverse complement strand
TTTTAAGCGGTCAAATCCTTGTGTTCAAACAAACGAAGTGCACTCACATAAAACACTGCCGACAAGGCAATACAAAGGAACAGATACGATACTCGAAGTGTCCCGTTTAATATCTCAATCGGTAAAAAGTATTTCAGTGGTGCAAACGGTCTTAAGAATGCATTTTTTTCTAACACGTCATACACCATACTCAGTACAAAGAAAAGCAGAAATAAAAGGTTACTGTAGAGATATCCTTTTTCTGCTTTTTTTACGATAGCAGAGACAAAAAAACCCATGCAGCAAAACAGCACGCTAACAAGGAACATCGAGACTGTAAACAATAACACGGTTTGGTTTAAATCATCCTTGATTGCAAGAGAAGAAAAAGCTGCGAATGAAAAGAAAATCGTAAAGATGCAAAAGAAAAACAAATAAAACAAGGCGGCAAACAATTTGATGCTCAGTATTTTTTTTCGTGAACGAGGCTTTGTATAAATAAACTCATAGGTACGATCAAGAATTTCCCGATTTGCTACATTACAGCCAAGGGAGATTCCATAGATGCTCCCACAAATGATGGCATAATAAATAATAATGGAGTAATAGCCTCCAAGTGTCGTAATATCAAGCCCTACCATTCCAAAGACAGCCAGCACGATTTTGGGAAATTGATCGAATAGCTCACTTACATTCACATCTGCACGGATCCCAGTGTATTTGACCATTCCTACAAATACAAGAAAAAAAAGACCAAGCGACCAGAAAAGGAACGATTTTAAATTAGCTCTTAATTCGCGTTTTAAAATATTCATACCAAATCCTCCCTAGACTGCATGCATATCCTGCTTACAAAAACGTACGTAGGAAGCAGTAAAACATGCCAACATGAGAACAACTGAAGTTATGACAAACTTCATCGGATACACTTCACCTCGAAAAATTGGCGTCGGATCAAAGTATTTTAATGGCGCCACAAGCTCCATCACCTCTTCCTCCAGCACATTCGATAAAGAGGATAAAATAAAGGCGGCAAATCCAAATGCGGTGGCCGTTCCTGCAATTTGCCGTACTTTCTTTGCAAAAATCGCATAGAAGGCTCCAAACGCTAAAAATATCAATTGCGTAAAGAAAAGTCCAAGGTCTGCTAATAAAAATCGAGCAAAGGAAATGGAACTGTCTACTTCCTTTTGGTATAGTACAATAGAACACAAGATATAGATTCCATCGCTGACAAGCAGTATGCTAAGGGCAGCAAACAGCTTTCGGATAAAAATCGTTCCACGGCTCATTGGTTTTGTCAGCAAAAAATCCACACATTTCGCTCTCTTCTCATGCGCAAAAATGGCTAGCGAGAGCGCCACTGCCATGATACCTCCAATTAATGCAAGATATCCAAAAGCAAAGCTATAAAATCCCCCGTAAGAAAAAAGATTTTCAAGACTCATGCCAAAGGCCTTTGCAAAGGCTGGTGGAAAATTTTCCAATACCTTCATAATATCTGCTTTACTATCCATATAGAGCGGATACACCCCAAGCATCAAGAGTAAAAACAGGGTGACAATCGAAATACTAAAAATAAGCATCGATTTTAGATTGGATTTGACTTCATAAACAAAAATATTCAAACAAATCCCTCCTCTCCTTAATTGGTGTAATAGTGCATAAAGATTTCTTCCAAGGAAGGCTCCGAAATATCGACATCAACGACAGGATATGCATTGATTGCCGAAAGCAGTTGATTGATATCTCCCTTATATAAAAAACGCACGGTTGCATCCTGCTGCCAAACATCCTTTGCCCCTTCCATTTCAAGTGCCTGCATCAGCGGCTCCCTTGTCACAAATGTTACTTTCTTGTAGGCATTTTGGCGCAATTCACTGATTTTTTGCGTATGAATCAGCCGTCCCTCTTTTATGATGGCGACACGGTCGCAAATTCGCTGCACCTCTCCTAAAATGTGAGAAGAAAAGAGAACCGATGCGCCGCGCTCATTTTCTTTTTTGATCAAATCAAAAAAGGTTCGCTGCATTAAGGGATCAAGTCCTGAGGTCGGCTCATCTAAAATAATGAGCTTGGGGGAATGGAGAAGTCCCTGCACAATTCCAACCTTTTTCTTATTTCCAAGACTCATATCCTCGACTTTTTTATTTAGGTCAAGCTCCAGGGCATCGGAAAGCTCCCTTATTTTTGCTTTGCAATCCTTTTTATAAAAGCTGGCAGAATAGTTTAGCAAATCTTTTGCTCGCATATTATCATAATAAAAGACCTCGGAAGGCAGATAGCCAACTTCTTTTAAAATTTCAACCTGATCTGCTTCACAATCCCTGCCAAAAATCGTTGCCGCACCACTCGTTTTTTTAATAAGACCCAATAAGGTTCGGATGGTCGTTGATTTTCCCGCTCCATTTGGTCCAATAAAGCCTAAAATCTCTCCTTCCATCAATTCTAGGTCTAAATCAATAATCCCCCTCGCTGTCCCATAATTTTTCGTCAGTTTCTCGGTTAAAATCACAGCCTGCATACGATTACCTCCTATGAATTGTTCTACATGATACGATAAATAATGTCTGCTATTGCATCCTCTTCGTTTGATACGGTTATCACATCCGCCGCTTCCTTTAGGACAGGAACGGCATTTGACACTGCAATTCCAACATCCGCTTGTGAAAGCATAGCAAAATCATTGTTATAGTCTCCCACCGAATAATAACGCTCTTCCTTGTTTCGCATCCTGCGAATTTCTGCTAGCAGGCTTCCTTTGCTTGCATGCTTTGGTAAAATTTCAAGATAAATATCGGAAGAAAAGACCCAATCGACCACATCCCCAAGTCCCAGCCGTTTCAGTGCGTTCTCGACTTCGAAAAGAATTGTTTTTTCGGCGTGCAGCAAAAGCTTGATCCAAGGACGATCCAAAATATCCGTAACCTGACAAAAACGATAAGGCGTGTGCATCTTTAAGATTTCTTCCTTTGCATCCGATGGATCGGATACGATATAGCATAAATCCGCTTCATAGATTTGCAGCATGACCTGTGGAAACTGCTCATAACAACAAGCAAAAAGAGGCTCCAATTTCTGCTTTGGAAGCTCACATATCTTAAGATAACGCTTCGTTCCATAATCATAAATGGCTCCTCCATTGTAAAAAATACAGGGTAAATTAATCGGCAAGTCTTGTACATAAGGCCACGCATTCATGGGTCCTCTTCCAGTTGCTATACCGAAATGACCACCCTCTCTGACAAATGAAACAATCGCCTCCTTATTTTTTTCGGATACCTTACTTTGATTATTTAAAAGGGTTCCGTCCATATCACTAAATAGTACCATCTGGTCATATTTCATGTATTTTCCCGCCTTCCAAGCTTTTCATGTTTTCTACTTCTATTCTATACGATTTATTATTGAAAGAAAACAAAAAAATGGCAAAATGTGAATGTATTTTGCCATTTTTTATATTTTTACAAAAGCTGTTCCAACGCCTCACCAATCGCTTCGTTGTAGGTTGGATGAGGACGCATCGCCCGCCAAAGATCAGCCGCTGTCATATGATTTGCAATCGCGGTACCAAACTCTGCAATCATATCGGTCGCACCGTGACACATAAGCTGTGCACCTAAAATTTGCTTTGTTTCCTTATGTGCCACAACCTTGATAAATCCACGCTGCTGCTTGGTTATGACAGACTTTCCATTGGCCGAGGTCAACGATTTTTTTGTTACGATCTGGATGCCATCTCTCTTTGCTTCTTCCACCGAAAGCCCTACACAAGCAACCTCTGGATCCAGATAGATGCAAGAGGGTATCACCAATAAATCAAGGGAAGGTGTCCTTCCGGCAAGCTGTTCTGCCACATAGATTCCTTGTGCACTCGCCTTATGGGCAAGCTGCATGCCGCCTATCAAATCCCCAATTGCATATACATGCGGCATTGAGGTTTTAAGTGTCGCATCGGTTACAATTTTTCCTGCATGCACAGTAAGCATATCCGCTTCCTCGAATAGCCCTTCCATATTGGCACTTCGTCCCGTTGCAACCAAAAGCTCTCCTTCTCTTTTCCAAGCAGAAGCTTTCATTTCCTCTGTTGTCGCCTTTGTATGAATCTGGATGCCTCTCTTTTGAAAGAGCATCGAGATACTTCTAGAAATCTCAACATCGAATCCTGGTAAAATTCGATCCGCTGCTTCATAGATGGAAACCTTTCCTCCAAACGAAGAAACCATTTGCGCAAACTCGATACCAATGACTCCTCCCCCTATAATCATGAGCTCCTTCGGTACATAGGGAAGCGTTAGCATCTGGTCACTGGTTAAAAAGGTATCGTTTCGCTCCAGTAAAAACGAGGGAATAACCGCCTTTGCACCAGTCGCTAAAATGATATCCTTTGCCGTAAGGATTTCCTCTCCTTCCTTCCTTTGTAGGCGTACGCTGCCATCCTTTAACAGCATTCCGCTTCCATAGAAAAGCTCTACATGGTTCTCCTTAATCAGCTGACGGACACCATTTCGAAGCGTTTCAACTGTCTCGTTTTGATACGCTAACACCTTCTCGTAATTATATTGCACTTCTGATGCCACAATTCCAAACTGGGCGGCGTGTTTTGCTTCTTCGTAAACCAAGGCCGCATGTAAAAGTGCCTTAGTTGGGATACAACCACGATTTAAACAGGTTCCGCCCACTTCCCTTTTCTCGATCAGTGCTGTTTTAAGTCCGAGCTTTGCGGCATGAATTGCCGCTACATAGCCGCCAGGTCCTGCACCAATTACGATTACATCATATTCCTGACTCACGCACCACTCCTCCTTACCATTCACCCGCAGCTAGAAATGAAATCAAATCCCTCTTGATTGCTGCCTGCACGGTGGAATTCTCTGGCAGGGATTTTATCCCCTCCAGCACCGCCTTTTTTTCATAACGAGCTCCCCGTAAAACATCCGGAAGCATGGCAATGAAATCTGCTTCCACCGCATCCGAGTACACAACCAGTTCCTTTATAATTCCCGCATCCACCTGAAACTGTATCGTTACATTTCCCCAGGTAAATTGCACTTCTCTTTCATATTGAAATTCCATTTGTTTGCCAAAATTCCAGTCAAAGGAAGCAAAATGCTCGCTTCTTATTTTCAACAAGGCTCCATCAAGTGACTCCAGATCAAGTGGCATGGCCTTCGCTTGATATACTTCTTCAAATGCTTCAAAAAGTGCCCGCTTTAACTCCTCTACGGTAAGCGTTTCCTTGTAATCGGATAGGTTTCCCACACGAGCCGAAACCGAGTCAATTCCTTTCATACGAAGCTTCTCCTTAGAAACCGTTAAATAATAGGAAAGTCGTTCCAAATCGGCTCGAACCAACAAGGTCCCATGATGGTAGCAATGATCGGATCGGGTATAGAACGCGTTTCCAGAAAATTTTCTGCCTTTCACCGTAATGTCATTTCTGCCTGAATTTTTAGCTTCGATGCCCATTTTATTTACGGCTCGTAAAATCACCCCAAGCTGCTTTTCCAAATCATAGTTTTCCTTGTGTACCAAAAAGGTAAAGTTAAGATTGCCAAGATCATGAAATACAGCACCCCCACCAGAAAGTCTTCTTACCAGATATCCGCCGTCTTCCTTTAGCGCTTCGCTCTTACACTCCTTCCAGGGGTTTTGATTGCGACCAATCACCACCGTGTTTTGATTTTGCCACAAATATAAGATGCAGGCATCCTTCTCTACCGTATCCAATAGATATTCCTCTAATGCCAGATTTTCGTATGGATTCGTGCCTTTTGCCTCTATATACTGGATTTTAGTTACCATCGGCTTCTTCCTTCCACTCATAGCGTAATCTTGGGTTTCTTGCGGCTCCCACCTCATCTAGCCTTCCAACACAGGTAGTTCTGGGAGCCTCATGCAGCGATTTTGGATTTACGCCAGCGGCTTTATAAATTAGAATCAGCTTTTCCACTGCCAAATCAAGCGTTTCCTTAGCCTCGGTCTCCGTTGGTTCAAGCATCAATGCTTCCGGCACAATAAGCGGAAAATACATGGTAGGTGGATGAATGCCCTCATCTAAAAGTGCCTTGGCAACATCAAAGGCCGTGATGCCCGTTTCTTTTTTTAGTGACTCCAGACTCATCACAAATTCATGCATACAAAAGCCTTCAAAGGGCATTTGGTAATACTCTCTAAGTCTTGCCATCATATAATTGGCATTGACAACGGCCTGCGTGGAAGCCTCAATCACGCCCTCTTTTCCTAGCATCAAAAGATAGGTCAAGGCCCTTACGACTACTAAAAAATTACCATCAAAGGCCTTGATGCGTCCGATGCTTGCATCACTGGCCTGCTGCCCCGTTTCGTATGGCAAAAATTCCTGTAAAAAGGATTTACAGCCGACCGCTCCGCTGCCAGGTCCGCCTCCTCCATGCGGTGTTGAAAAGGTCTTATGAAGGTTTAGGTGTACCACATCAAAGCCCATATCACCTGGGCGTACTCTTCCCATTATCGCATTTAGATTCGCTCCGTCGTAATAGGTCAGTCCTCCTGCCTCATGGACAATTCTGGTGATATCCAATATCTGCGTATCAAAAATCCCAAGTGTATTGGGATTGGTTAACATTAACCCCGCGGGATCCGCTCCAACTGCCTTTTTCAGAGCAGAAAGATCTACCATCCCTTCCTTCGTGGAAGGAATTGAAATCACCGTATAACCGACCATAGAAGCACTGGCTGGGTTGGTACCATGCGCAGAATCTGGAATGATTATTTTGTTTCGTCCGCTATCCCCTCTGCTTTCATGGTAGGCTTTCATCAAAAGCAGTCCCAGATACTCTCCATGCGCTCCAGCGGCTGGCATAAAGCTCATATGATTCATTCCCGTAATCTCACAAAGATAGTCCCTCGCCTTTTCAAATACACAAAGACAGCCAGAAATCGTATGCAGCGGCTGCAGTGGATGAATATCCCGAAAACCTGGAAGCGAGGCCACCACTTCATTGATTTTTGGATTATATTTCATCGTACAGGAGCCAAGAGGATAAAAGCCATCATTGACCCCATAGGTCTTTTTCTCAAGCTCGGTATAGTGACGGCTGATGTCCGTTTCCGATAACGTCGGAAGATGCAGTGTTTTTTCTCTTATATCCTCTTCCTTTGGCAAAACAGTCGGTACATCACAGTCAGGAACGAGGCTTAAGCCCCTTCCTTCTCTTCCTTTTTCAAAAATCAGCATTGGGACACCTCCTTCACAATTGATACCATGGTATCGATATCCTCCTTGCGATTCATTTCCGTGCAGCACCATAAGATCTGTCCCTCCTTGCCAAGTGACAGCGGATATCCCATTAAGATTCCCTTCTTATCAAGCGCACGCTCGATGTCCTTTACCATTCCCCTGGATGTGGTAACAAACTCATGGAAAAACGCACCCGTATGCACTCGCTTAAAGCCGATTTCTTCCAACTGATCTGCTAGATAATGTGCCTTTGACATACACTGTGTCGCTATCTCCTTTAGCCCCTCTGCTCCCAGTGCTGCCATATAGACACTGGCACGAAGCGCACAAAGTGCCTGATTGGAGCAAATATTACTGGACGCCTTCTCTCTTCTAATATGCTGTTCTCTCGCCTGAAGCGTCAGCACATAACCAATTGTTCCTCTATTGTCCTCCGTCTGTCCTACAATCCTTCCCGGAAGCTTTCGCATCAGCTCCTTGGTACAGGCCATAAACCCCAGATAAGGGCCTCCAAAGGATAAAGGAAGTCCAAGCGGCTGTCCTTCTCCAACTGCAATATCGGCTCCATATTCAAACGGTGTTTTTAAAATACCAAGAGAAATTGGATTCACTCCCATAATAAAACGTGCTTTGGCCTCCTTGGCAAGCGTACCAATTTCCTTTGCCGGCTCCAAACATCCATAAAAATTAGGATGCTGGATATAGACACAGGCTACCGTTTCATCCAGCATTTTTGAAAGCGATGCTAGGCTTGTAACCCCTTCTTCCTCGGGAATTATGGCAAGCTCCATTCCATTTCCATAGCAGTAGGTCTGGATGGTTTTAAGCACCTGTGGATGAATGGCGGCTGAAACCAATGCTTTTTGTCTTTTTCGCTCCCGGCACATCGCAACTGCTTCTGCCCCTGCCGTTGCCCCATCATAGACGGAGGCATTTGAGACCTCCATTCCAGTAAGCTCTGCTATCATCGTTTGATACTCAAAGATGGACTGCAATATCCCCTGGCTAATCTCCGCCTGATACGGGGTATAAGCCGTATAGAACGCTTCCTTTGACGAAACCTCATCTACAATGGAGGGGATTTAGTGGTAGTACGCTCCCGCCCCTCGAAAAAAAGATTGATACACCTGATTTTCTTTTGCAAGCTGCTCCATCTCTCGTTTCGCTTCTAGCTCGGA